>JAUILW010000373.1 GCA_030432795.1 Gammaproteobacteria bacterium | reverse complement strand
CCTGGCTGAAACGGGCCGACGCCTCGCTCGCCAGATACGCGCGCGTCATACCGAGCTGCCAGTCGGATGTGTGGATGAACTTCAATGGGTGCCCGCATGTTGCCTGCAAAGCAGGCTATGTGGGTGCCCTGGCACAGTCAACGCACGTGAGGAGTCGGCGCACGTTGCCGCGCGCCGTTCTCATCCACGCAGGCTCAGTTCCAGCCTGTAACCTCAGCCAGCGCGTCGCCGATCTCCGCAAGGCTCTTCACCGTGCGCACGCCCGCATCCCCCAGGGCAGCGAACTTTTCGTCCGCCGTGCCCTTGCCACCAGCGATGATGGCGCCGGCATGGCCCATGCGCTTGCCCGGAGGGGCGGTAACGCCAGCGATGTAGCTCACCACCGGCTTGGTGACGTTGTTCTTGATGAACTCCGCCGCCTCTTCCTCCGCGGTGCCGCCGATCTCACCGACCATGACGATGGCCTCAGTGGCCGGGTCGTTCTGGAACAGGCCGAGAATGTCGATGAAGTGGCTACCGGGGATCGGGTCGCCGCCAATGCCCACACAGGTGCTCTGGCCGTAGCCGCGATCGGTGGTCTGCTTGACCGCCTCATAGGTGAGCGTGCCGGAACGGGAGACGATGCCGACTTTGCCCGGCAGGTGTATATCGCCCGGCATGATGCCGATCTTGCACTCGCCGGGGGTGATCACGCCCGGACAGTTGGGGCCGATGAGCCGCGCACCGGTAAGCTCAAGGCGCGCTTTCACGGCGAGCATGTCCAGAGTCGGGATACCTTCCGTGATGCACACGATCAGCTCGATACCCGCATCCAGCGCTTCGAGGATGGAGTCTTTGCAGAACGGCGCGGGCACATAGATTACGGATGCGGTTGCACCCGTGGCCTCGACGGCATCGGCGACGGTGTCGAACACCGGCCGGTCCAGGTGCTTGCTGCCGCCTTTGCCCGGCGTCACGCCGCCCACGAGCTGCGTGCCGTAAGCGATGGCCTGCTCGCTGTGCAGGGTGCCCTGAGAGCCCGTGAAGCCCTGGCAGATAACCTTCGTGTTCTTGTCGACCAGTACGCTCATGCGGCACCTCCTGCTGCAGCCACAGACTTTTCGGCGGCTTCGGCCAGTGAGCCTGCCGGAATGATGTTGAGGCCGGAATCAGCGAGGATTTTGCGGCCGGAGGCTGCATTGTTGCCCTCGAAACGCACCACCACCGGCACCTCCACGCCTACTTCCTGCACCGCGCCGATAATGCCCTCAGCGATGATGGCGCAGCTGACGATGCCGCCGAAGATGTTGATCAGCACCGCCTGCACGGCATCGTCGGAGAGGATGATCTTGAACGCTTCAGCCACCGCTTCCTTGGTGGCGCCGCCGCCCACGTCCAGGAAGTTGGCCGGTTGGCCACCGTAGAGTTTGACCAGGTCCATGGTGCCCATGGCCAGGCCCGCGCCGTTGACCATGCAGCCGATGTTGCCGTCGAGCGCCACGTAGTTGAGGTTGAACTCGGCGGCCTGCGCTTCGCGTTCGTCCTCCTGGCTCGGGTCGTGCATCTCGGCAAGCGCGGCCTGCCGATACATGGCGTTGCCGTCGATGTTGATCTTGGCATCCAGGCAATGGATGTCGCCGGCTTCGGTCACCACCAGTGGGTTGATCTCGAGCAGCGAACAATCCAATTCATGAAAAAGCTTCGCTAAGCCCATGAATACATTGGTAAATTGACGTATCTGCGCGCCTTCCAAGCCGAGCTTGAAGGCCAGCTGCCTGCCCTGGAAGGGCTGCGGGCCAACGTAGGGGTCGATCACCGCACGCAGGATCTTCTCCGGCGTTTCCTCCGCCACTTTCTCGATCTCCACGCCGCCCTCGGTAGACGCCATGAACACCACGCGACGGGAGGCGCGATCGATCACCGCCCCCAGATACAGCTCGGTGGCGATATCCGTGCAGCTTTCTACGTAGATCTTCGACACCGGCTGACCGTCGGCGTCGGTCTGAATCGTGACCAGACGCTTGCCCACCCAGTTCTCGGCAAAGGCGCGCACCTCGTCGAGGGAGTCTGCCAGCTTCACGCCGCCGGCCTTACCCCGGCCACCCGCGTGCACCTGCACCTTGCACACCCAGCGGTTGCCGCCGATCTTCTCGGCTGCGGCCACCGCCTCGTCCGCGGTATCCACCGCATACCCTTCCGACACCGGAAGTCCGTACTGCGCGAAGAGCTGCTTCGCCTGATACTCGTGTAGGTTCATCTTGCTACCTGATTATTTTTTCTTTCTGTTGACCATGTGGATGGCGTGTCCGGCAACGCCCAGGGCTGCCTCGTGCATCGCCTCCGACAGCGTCGGGTGGGCGAACATCGTCAAGCCCAGATCTTCGGCGCTGGCGTCGAACTCCATGCTGATCACCGCCTGGGCGACGAGCTCGGACGCCTGCGGGCCGAACACGTGCACGCCGAGAATACGGTCGGTCTGCGCATCGGCGATGATCTTCACGAATCCTTCCGTATCGTTGGCAGCCAGCGCCCGGCCGCTGGCGGCAAACGGGAACTGGCCGACGTTGTAGGCGTCGCCGCTGGCCTTGACCTCCTGCTCGGTCTTGCCTACCCACGCCACTTCCGGGTGGGTGTAGATCACACTCGGGATGCAGTCGTAGTTCACCAGCGGTTTGAAGCCGGCGATGCGCTCGGCCACCATCACGCCCTCTTCCGTACCCTTGTGCGCCAGCATCGGCCCGCGCACCACATCGCCCACGGCGTACACGCCGGGGGCATCCGTGGCGCAGAGATCGTTGACGAACAGAAAGCCGCGTTCGTCGAGGTTCACGCCGCAATCGTTGCTCAGGAGGTTTTGCGTATACGGCCGGCGGCCCACGGCGACGATGAGCTTGTCTACGGTAATGCTGTGCTGCTCATCACCCGACTTGTAGGTCACGTTCACGGCGCCGTCCGCCACCTCGGCGCCGGTCACCAGGCAACCCAGGCGCACGTCGAGACCCTGCTTTTTGTAGGTCTTCAGCGCGTCCCGCGCCACCCGCTCATCAGCCATGGGCAGAAATTCTTCCAGCGCCTCGAGCACCACCACCTCGGAGCCGAGACGGTTCCACACGCTGCCGAGTTCGAGGCCGATCACGCCGGCGCCAATGATGCCGAGCCGTGGCGGCACCGCGTCGAATTCCAGCGCGCCGGTGGAATCGACGATGTAGCCTTCAGTGAGCGGTGTGGGTGGAATCTCCACCGGCACGGAACCCGGCGCGAGGATGACATGGCCGGCCTGCAGCACCTGCACCGCGCCATCATGGGCGGTGAATTCCACCTTGCGGTCGGCGAGCAGCTTGCCGGTACCGGCAAGGTGCGTCACGCCGTTGCCTTTGAACAACCCCGTGATGCCACCGGTGAGGCCGGATACCACTTCGTCCTTACGGGCGATCATGGCTGGCACATCGATGCGCACACCCTCCACCTGCACACCGACAGCGGCGAAGTTCTCCTTCGCATCGTGGTACTTGTGCGAGGCGTCGAGCAGCGCCTTGGAGGGGATGCAGCCCCAATTCAGGCAGGTACCGCCAAGCACCGGCTTGCCGTCCTTGCCGAGGGACTTGTCGATACACGCTGTAGACATGCCGAGTTGTGCGGCCCGGATCGCCGCAGCGTAGCCCGCGGGCCCCGCTCCGATGACGATGACGTCGTATGAATCGCTCAACTTCGACCTCCTGGTATTTGCTTAGGTTTCGGGCTCACAGTTCCAACAGGATGCGCGCCGGATCTTCCAGCAGTTCCTTGATCGTCACGAGAAACTGCACCGCTTCGCGCCCATCGATGAGCCGGTGATCGTAGGACAGCGCCAGATACATCATCGGGCGAACGACGATCTCTCCGTCGACCACCACCGCGCGCTCCTGAATCTTGTGCATGCCGAGGATACCGGTTTGCGGCGGATTGAGGATCGGCGTGGA
>JAUILW010000372.1 GCA_030432795.1 Gammaproteobacteria bacterium | reverse complement strand
CTATCCACAGAGCACCAGAACCCCCGCGCCATACGCCGCATGCACGTGCATCGCGCAAACCATCTGCTGCGGACGAAGTTCGGCATGAAACCCACCCACACCGACGTGGAAGGCATGCTGGCACACGCCAAGCAGTTCATGGTGCGCGTTGCCAGCAAGCTGAAGTACGGCGGTTCTGCCCGCAAGAAGGCGTACACCTACCCGATCACCTTCAAGCTCGACCCGACAGCCCCAGACGGCTACGTGCTGATCAACGACACCACCGTGGAAGAAACCGCGCTGCACCTGGCGCTCGACAAAGCGAGCTAGCACAAACCCCCGCCCGGTCAGTTCGTCTGCTCCAGCCCGGCCCTGTCTAGGCCGCCTGATCGGCGGCTTGCGGCAGGCTGCCGCGGATGAAACGGCGATGCCAGAACTCCAGAGAGATGACGCTCCACAGCTGCATGGAGTAATCCTGCCGGCCTGACAAATGCTCAGAAACCAATCGCGAGACACCGTCAGGCGACAGTAGCCCTGACTCGGCTACGGCCTCCGGTCGCAGGAAATCATCAACGAAAGGCCTCAGCTCGTGCTTGAACCAGTGTCCAATAGGAGAATCGAAGCCTACCTTCTTGCGGTCGACGATATCCGCCGGTAGATAGCGCAGCGCCACCTCTTTGAGGATGTGTTTGGTGCGGGACCCGCGCAACCGATACGCGTGCGGCAGCGAAGCTGCAAACTCCGCAACCCGGTAATCACAGAGCGGCGAGCGCACCTCCAGGCTGGTCCCCATGCTCATACGATCCATATACGTAAGCTGATACTCCGGAAGGTAGCCGCCAACATCGACGCTCATAACGCCGCTCATAAGATCTGGCGCCGACCGCATTCGTGCGTGAATGGTGTCGTTTCCAGGACACGCCGCGTGGTCCAGCAGTTGCTCACGAAGCTCCGGACGGATGAGCTGTAGCCAGGAAACGTAACTGTCTTCCGGTGTCTGCCCGAGCGTCGCTGAAAAGCGTTTGAGCCGCTTCATGAATCGATTGCCGTCGGTAGAATCACTACCCTGTTCCACAAGCCATCGAACTGGAGCGGCCAGCACATCGGGCATGAGCCGCGTGTATCGGAGCAGCGAGAGCGCGCTGTGTCTCGGATAGCCCTGGAACAGCTCATCGCCGCCCGTACCACCCATGGCCACCTTCACGTCGCTGGCCACGAACTGGCACAGCAGGTAGACCAACATCGACGTCGGCTCACCATTGGGTTCATCGTAGTGCGCAGCGATCTTCGGCAGGAGTTCGAGATTCGACGATGCGTCGAGTATCAACTCCTTGTGCTTGGTGCCGAGATGCTCAGCTACCCGCTTGGCGTATGAGAGTTCATTGAAGCCCGCCGCCTCCGCACCATAGCCCACGGAGTAGGTACGTACATCCGCACCCAGCTTTTTCATTAGTGCGACGATCAAAGACGAATCGACGCCGCCAGAAAGAAACGCTGCCACTTCCACATCGCTCTTCATGCAGTACCGTACCGCTTCCACGAGCAAGGAATCGAGCTGATCAACGGCCTGATCAAAGGTCAGGTCGCTGCGTACGCGCGGCGTGAACTGCCAGTAGGTCTTCCGCTCCACCTGTCCCTGTTCGAACGTGATGTACTCACCGGGGTTGAGTTTGTTGATGTGTCGGTACGCTGTTTGCGTGCCCGGTATGTAGCCCAGCGCCAAAAAGGATGACACCGCATCCAGATTCGCTTCCCGCTGCACACCAGCTTCGAGCAGGCACTTGATTTCAGAGCCGAAACGAATGCCGCCGTCGGTCTGAGTAAAGTACAGCGGCTTCTCGCCCAGCCGGTCACGTGCCAGCAGAAGACGCTTGCGCGGACGGTCCCACAGCGCGATGGCGAACATACCGCGCAGGCGCATCAGGAAGTCGTCTCCGTACTCCTCGTATGCATGTACGATCACCTCAGTGTCGCTGCGCGTGCGAAAGGTGTGCCCCGATGCCTGCAATGCGGCCCGAAGCTCCTCGAAGTTGTAGATCTCGCCATTGAACACAAGCCAGACCGACTCATCTTCGTTGGCCATAGGCTGATCGCCGCCGGTGAGGTCGATGATGGACAGCCGCACCATGCCAAGCACCGCCTCGTCGAACGTACGCACACCCGTGTGATCGGGCCCGCGATGGACCATCACATCGCACATGCGTCGCACTGTAGGCTCATCGATGCGGCCGACGCCGCCAGCTATACCGCACATAAATTCCAACCCAGGTGTTGCATGGTGTGCGCCCAGCGCGCCGCGGCGCGGGCGGGGGAAACGTACGCAGCAGACTGTGCTGCGGCGCGACTCAACTTTTCATATTGCCCATCGCTCAACATGGCGCGAATGGCCTGCGTGAGTTCTTCCACATCGCCTGGCGTGAGGAGTCGCCCGTTGTAGTGATCCTTCACCAGATCACCGAGATCACCAACATCAGGCACGATGGCAGGCAGTGCCGAGGAAAGCGCTTCCATCAGGCTGAGCGACAACCCTTCGGAGATACTCGTCAGAACGAACACCCGGGACTCAGCAAGCCATTGCTCGGTGTCCGTCTGCATACCGGCAAAGGTGACCAGATCCGCGATGCCGAGGTCGCGCGCTTTGGCTTCTAGCATCGGACGCTGATCGCCATCGCCGACCACCGCCAGGGTGACCGGAAGGTTTTCGGCGCGGAGCCTGGCAATGGACTCCAATAAGAGGGGAACGTTCTTGATCGGCGCAAGACGCCCCAGGAATACCAGGTCGTAGCGCTTCTGCACCCGCCGAAATGGCCGATGTGGAACGCAACCCGGATTCACCACTACCAGGCGGGCATCCGTGCGCTCGCGCATGAACGCCGCAGCATTGGACCCCATGCAGACCACGGCGTCAGCATGGCCCACCGCGCGCAACAGCTGCCGCTCGATGCGCGGGCTTGCCTTGCCTATCCGGGCGAACAATTTATTTTCGCTCAGCAGCCCACCGTCGCAGACTTCGGCAGGGCCGCCCACGCAGAAGTACAGGCTACGAGCGCCGATGACACGCGCTAGCAGTATGGCAGCCAGCCCATTGAACAGCAGATGGAATCCGCCAACCATCTGCGGGCGCAGCCTCAGCGACATGAAGATGAACATGAGCAAGCGCGAGCCGACGTCACCGCCAATCCGCCGCAGCCACGATGGCGGGCGCAGTACTTCGACGGCTTCCGGGAAGTCCACCGCGCTGGTACTGACCATTACCACGCGCTGGAAGCGGCTGCTATCCAGCATGGGTTGGAGATGTGCATTGATCCAGTTGCTGGAGTGAAAGGTGCCTGTCAGCAATAGAATGGGTGGCGCATCTTCCTGCCTGCTGCTTCTCCCCGCAAACATGCGAAGCACACCGTTATAGGAGCACAACACCCAATACAGCGTACGTTCGAGCATCAGCTATCTCTCCCGCAAGAGAGAGAATTGCATCGCCGGGGGCAGAGGAGAATAGCAGGCACCAGCGCAATCCGTGTTCGCATGGCCGCAGTCTAGAGGGGCCTGCGATCAGTTCGCTGAAGCTTTTCCCAGTTTGTCGTCGCGGTGCCCGGTCGAGCGTCTTTGCGTCGACCGGGTCACTGCCAGGGTGAGAAGCAGTTCCGGCGCGATCAGGCCTTCTGCTCTTCGACGATCTCCGCGTCTTCCACCGCTTCGGCGGAATCTTCGTTCACGTCCACATCGTCGTCATCGTAATCGTCTTCGAGCTCTTCCGCTCTCGGCCTGTCGACCAGCTCGATGAACGCCATCGGTGCGGCGTCGCCCACGCGAAAACCACTCTTCAGAATGCGCGTGTAACCACCGGGACGGGCCTGGTAGCGCGGTCCGAGCTCACTGAACAGCTTACCCACCGCCGCCTTCGAGCGCGTGCGGGAAAATGCCAGCCGTCGATTGGCAACGGAATCTTCCTTAGCCAGCGTAATCAA
>JAUILW010000371.1 GCA_030432795.1 Gammaproteobacteria bacterium | reverse complement strand
GCGGTGACGTCATCGGTACCATGGGATCCACCGGCCGCTCCACCGGCCCGCACGTGCATTTCGAGGTGGAGCACCTTGGACGCGCGGTTAATCCTGTCAAATATCTCAAGCGCGCGTCCTGATCGCCTCTGCCTGGCGGCAGACGTACACAGCTGATCAGAGTACACTGCGCCGGTTTTCCCCGGTCCAACCAGTTCCATCATGTTGAAATGGCTTTTCGGCAGTAAGAATGCCCGCGAGCTGCGCCGTATGGGCAAGCTCGTGAAGAAGATCAACGCGCTCGAGCCGGACTTCGAGGCACGTGAATCACTTGCCGAGGTTACGCCTGAGCTGCGCGCCCGTCTGGAAGGTGGCGCGTCGCTGGCTGACGTGTTGCCCGAGGCGTTCGCTGCGGTGCGCGAAGCGTCCAAGCGCACCCTGGAGAAGCGTCCCTTCGACGTGCAGCTCATTGGCGGCATCGCCCTGCATGAAGGTCGCATCGCTGAGATGCGAACCGGCGAGGGCAAGACCCTCATGGCGACCCTGCCGGCTTACCTCAACGCGTTGTCCTCGAAAGGCGTGCACATCGTCACCGTCAACGACTATCTGGCGCGACGTGACGCGGAGTGGATGAGCCCCATTTACGAGATGCTCGGCATGCGTGTCGGCGTGGTGACCTCCCGTCAGGATGCGCAGGAAAAACGCGCAGCCTACCGCTGCGACATCACCTACGGGACGAACAACGAGTTCGGCTTCGACTATCTGCGCGACAACATGGCCTTCAGCCCGCTGGATCAGTTTCAGCGCGGCCAGCACTACGCCATCGTTGACGAGGTGGACTCCATCCTCATCGACGAGGCGCGCACGCCCCTGATCATCTCCGGACCGGCAGAGGAGAGCACCGAGCTCTACAAGAAGATGGACACGTTGGCGCCGAAGCTGACACAGCAGGCCTACGTGGAGGTGGCCGGGCCCTTAGACAAGCGCGAGAGCGATGAGGACGAAGGCGACTTCATGGTCGACGAGAAGAATCGTCGCGTGGAGCTCACCGAGCGGGGGCATGCGAAAGTCGAAGAAGAACTCGTGCGTATGGGTCTGCTGGAAGAGGGAGACAGCCTTTACTCCACATCCAACCTCAACCTGCTGCATCACGTGCATGCGGCGCTCAAGGCGCACGCGCTGTTTCAGCGCGATGTGGACTACATGATCGCCAACGGTGAGGTGGTGATCGTAGACGAGCACACTGGCCGCGCCATGCCGGGACGGCGCTGGTCGGAGGGCATACATCAGGCCATCGAGGCCAAAGAGCGTGTGCGCATCCAGAACGAGACGCAGACGCTGGCGTCCACCACGTTCCAGAACTACTTCCGCCTCTACGACAAGCTTGCGGGTATGACCGGCACCGCGGACACGGAGGCGTTCGAGTTTAATCAGATCTACGGTCTGCAGGTGCTCATCGTGCCGACCCACAAGCCGATGATCCGCAAAGATCACAACGACCTCATCTACCTCACCCTGCAGGAAAAATACGACGCCATCATCGAGGACATTCGCGACTGCCAGTCGCGCGGTCAGCCGGTGCTTGTGGGTACCGCCTCCATCGAGTCCTCGGAACGCATCTCCGCGGAGCTGGAGAAGAGCAAAATTACGCACAGCGTGCTCAACGCCAAACAGCACGAGCGGGAAGCGGAGATCATCGCCCAGGCCGGGGCGCCGGGGTCGGTGACCATCGCCACCAACATGGCAGGCCGCGGTACCGACATTGTGCTTGGCGGCAATTGGGAAGCTGAGATCGAAGGGCTGACGCTCACCGACACCGAGATCGAGCAGCGCCGCGCCGAGTGGCGCAAGCTGCACGACCAGGTGCTCGAGGCAGGCGGCCTGCACATCATCGGCACTGAGCGGCACGAATCGCGTCGCATCGACAACCAGTTGCGCGGCCGCTCCGGCCGGCAGGGCGACCCGGGGTCCAGCCGCTTCTATCTGTCGATGGAAGACAACCTGATGCGCATCTTCGCCTCCGACCGCATGCGCAACATCATGCAGTCACTCGGCATGGAGAAAGGTGAAGCCATCGAGCACCGTATCGTCAACAACGCCATCGAAAAGGCGCAGCGCAAGGTCGAAGGGCACAACTTCGACATCCGCAAGAACCTGCTCGAGTACGACGACGTAGCCAACGACCAGCGTCAGGTGGTGTACCAGCAGCGGCGTGATCTGATGGCGGCAGATGACATCTCCGACATGATCGTGGGCATGCGTGAAGAGGTGGTGCGTGACGTCATGGCGGAGCACATACCGCCGCAGAGCCTGGTGGAGCAGTGGGACGTGCCTGGCCTCGAGCAGGCCATCGCCACGGAATTTGCCTGTGATCTACCGGTGGCTCAGTGGCTCGAGGAAGACGAAGAGCTGCACGAGGAGTCGCTCATCGACAAGGTCACCCGCGAGATCGAATCGGTTTACGACGCCAAGGAACGCAAGTGGGCGGAGATCGGCGTGGACATGCGCCTCGCCGAGAAGCAGATCATGCTGCAGATTCTCGACCAGCGGTGGAAAGAGCACCTGGCGGCAATGGACCATCTGCGCGCCAGCATCGGCCTGCGCGCGTACGCGCAGAAGCAGCCGAAACAGGAATACAAACGCGAGTCGTTCGAGCTCTTCCAGGAGCTGTTATTCAACATCAAGCGAGATGTTATTCGCTTCCTGTCGCGCGTTGAGATCGAACAGCCCGATGATGTGGAAGCCGAAGAGCGCCGCCGGCGTGCTGAGGCGGAAAAGCGCATGAACTTCTCCCACGCCGAAGCATCGGCACTTGCTGGTGCCGATGGTGAGGAGCCAGCGCCGCCGGAACAGCCCAAGGGCGAGACGTTCGTGCGTCAGGAGCGAAAGGTGGGCCGTAACGAACCGTGTCCCTGCGGCTCGGGCAAGAAGTACAAACACTGCCACGGGCAGGCAGCCTGATGGCGCCCCGTATGCCGGAGATGGGTAAGCTCGCACCGGTCGCCGGAGTGCGCATCGGTACCACCAATGCGGGCATCAAGCAGCGCAAACGTGACGACATGACCGTCATGTTGCTCGACCCGAGGGCGACGGTGGCGGGCGTGTTCACGCAGTCCGCGTTCCGCGCGGCACCCGTGGAGCTCGCCTGTGCACGGTTGCAGGGCGCGCGTGCGTTGGTGATCAACAGCGGCAACGCCAACGCAGCCACCGGATCGGTGGGGCGCGATGATGCGCGGCGTGTGTGTGATGCGGTGGCGGCGCAGGCCTTGGACATCGACGAGGATGCGGTGCTGCCATTCTCCACCGGCGTGATTGGCGTGCGGCTGCCTGTGGAGGCGATGCGCGACGGTGTGGTGGCCGCAGTGCAGAAGCTGCGTGAGGATGCCTGGGCCGATGCGGCGCGGGCGATCATGACCACCGACACTGTGCCGAAAGGTATCAGTCGCGTGGTAGAGGTTGGCGGCGTGCCGGTGCAGGTTACCGGCATCGCCAAAGGCTCGGGCATGATCAAGCCCAACATGGCGACCATGCTCGCATTCATGGCCGTGGATGCGGCGGTGCCGCAGCGACTGTTGCAGGGCATGCTCAGCCGCGTGGCCGATGTGAGCTTCAACCGCGTGACTGTGGATGGCGACACCTCCACCAACGACTCCTTCATCCTCATCGCATCGGGGGCAGGGCCTGCGCAGCTCGATGCCGAAGACGTCGAGGCGCTTGAGGCGCTGGAAGTGGCGATCACGGAAGTGGCGCAGGAACTCGCCATGTGGATCGCTCGCGACGGCGAGGGTGCGACCAAGTTCGTCACCGTGAAGGTGTCCGGTGGGCGCAGCTCAGAAGATTGCCTGGCGGTGGCGTATACCATCGCCGAAAGCCCGCTCATCAAGACGGCGATTTTCGCTGGCGATCCCAACTGGGGTCGGTTTTGCATGGCCATCGGCCGTGCGGATGCGCAGGTGGATCCCAACAC
>JAUILW010000370.1 GCA_030432795.1 Gammaproteobacteria bacterium | reverse complement strand
GTGTCGCATTCCGCGACACAAGTGTCCTGAGCAGGCGTCCAGTAGTTGCAGGATAGATGGGGATTGCGGCCCAGATGGTCCGCCTTCAGCGGCGTCTTCGCCGTGGCGATCCATCCCACCAGCTCCGTGCCGTTCCACTCCCAGATCGGGTGCAGCACGCGGGAGCGGGGACGGTTGTGGCGATCCACCGTAGCTGCGGTGCACCAGACGATCTGATGCGCCATCTCCAGAAACTTCGGTGCGACTTCGGCAAGGGTGCTCATAGTTCTCTCCTGAGTGTGCTAGGAGAGCAAAGTGTCAGAGCTTCGGTCTGTAGTAAAGGGCTAGGGAGACGCTGAGCAAACGGAATGATTCAGAGCCTCCCTAGCAGTCTCCCTGCAGGCCGGCGATCCAGCGTCGGATCAGTGCGATACCTTCTTGGTGCGCAATGGCGCGGCCCACTTCAGGCATGCGTTGCCCCGGATCATTGGTCTGCATGCGGTATGGCAGGATGGAAGCGTCCGGTTGCCCCGGCACGATGCCGAAGCGACGATCGCCAGAGCCGCGTCCCACGGCAATCGGCGGCTTGCACACACCATACTGCAGCGGATCCAGCTCTGCGTAGTCCAGCAGCAGGCCGGATGTGTCTGCCGCGCCATGCGCGTTGTGGCAGTGTCCGCAGTTGATATCGAGGTAGGAGCGTGCAGCGCGGTCCAGGTCGTCGTGGTTTATGTCGACGTTCTGCGGCACCTGCGCCGGTAAACCGTTGAGCTGGCCGTTCGCCGCCATGGCCCGCAGCGTGGGCTCCGGCATGTGCCGCGCGCGCAGGCCGATGGGGTGGAACGCGCCGGTGGAATGATTTGTCACGTGGCAGCCGCCGCACTCGTTGCGTGAGGGTACGGCATAGGCAAAGGCTTCGCCGTCGAGGGACACGCGCAGAAGCTCGCCAGTCAGGTCCAGGTACGCATCATCGCCCTGCCAAACGTAGGGCAGGGCATCCCAGCCGTCGGCCTGCCGGACGAGCATGCGCGTTTCCAGCACTTCGTAGTCACTGAGATCCAGCGCTGTCAAATCCCCGCGCCAGTCCACGTCATTGGTGTATCCCACGCCGTCGTCCGCCTTGCGGTAGAAGAACGTCTTGGTGACGATGGTTCCTACCGGAAAGTCCAATGCCTCGAAGGCATCGTATGTCGCGGAGGTACCTGGCGGCAGGTAGAGCGTGCGGTACTTCAAGGCGTAGTCGGAGAACAGCGGCGAGTTCACCTCATAGGGCATCACCCGGTCGGCGATCTGCATCCGGTCGCCGCTGCGCTCGATAACGCCCCATGCAGACAGGCGCTGTGGATACGCATCTGCCTGATGGTGCTTCACGCCGCCGCAGGCGGCCAGCAGCAGGGCCGCGAGCGCTGCTATGGCAGATCTCAAATGCCGGCGAGCTCGATGGCCGGTAGCTTCTCGAGCGTACATTGGTGGCTCGACATGTCGGTGCTCGGGTTTGCAAACGCGTTGGCTGCGTCGACGTTGAGCAGCAACGCATCGCCGTTGGACACGCAGATCTGCGGGCCGCCTTCGCGTTCCGGATTGACGATACCATCCCACATCATATCCGGCAGCATGCCGGCTTCGCCGAAAACGGCGATGCGGATCTGTTCCAGGTAGTCCTTACCGCCCTTGCTGCCCGCGCCGGACATCTTGTTGTCGTAGATGTAGATCTCTTCGGGGTAGGGGTCGAACGTGGGCACTGCATCGCGCTCGTTGTAGTCGGCGCTGAAGAAGCTCGAAATGATGATATTCGCGGTGTCGTTGTCGCGAATCTCGTTGTTGAAAATCTCAACACGGTCGTTGGAGTTGATGATCACGCCGGTACCGGTCGGCACGCCGGCAACCGCAGTGCCGGCTGCGGCGAAGTTCGGCGTGTTGTTGCTGTTAACCTGATTGTTGTACACCCGGGTGCTGTGGCCGAGCTGGGGCAAACCCGGCATGTTGAACACTAAGATACCGCCGGTGTTTTCGGTGGCCACGTTGTCGTACACATCGGCGCCGATGGTGTTCTCGATCTCGATGCCGGCGACGTTCAGCTTGGCGACGGAGTTCCGCACGATGACCTGGCGGGATTGACCGACGTAGATGCCGGCGTCTGACGCGCCGATGGCGATGCAGCCCTCGACCAGTACGTTTTCCGTCTGCACCGGGTAGATGCCGTAGGCGCCGTTGTCGGTGCTCGGACCTGCGGTCCACTCCGTGCGCACGCGGCGGATGACGATGTTCCTGCCTTCATTGATCTTCAGGGCGTCACCTTTGGCGTCTTCGATCGCCAGGTCTTCGATGGTGAAGTCGCTGGCGTTTACTAAAAGGCCCTCGGCGCCGGCGAGCTGGTCGGCGAAGCTCAGCACTGACTTGCCCATGCCCGCGCCGCGGATGGTCACCCCATCGGTGCTCAGCGTCAGGCTGCGATCAAAGCTGAAGGTGCCTTCGGGTACGGTAATGACGTCGCCCGGTTTGGCGGTCTCCAGTGCCAGGCGGAAGACCTCCTGAAATGGCGCCTCCGGTTTCGGTGCTTCGCTGCCGCAGGCGGCAAGAAAGATCGCGGCTATCGCCAGAATGTTGGATCGCATCATGAATCAGGAGCCCCCTCGAACAGGGGCTGGATGATAGCCGCTCGCAGGCGGCAAGGCCAAGGCCAGCGCCGCGGGAGAACCCCGCGGCGCAGAGCAGCCGCTCAGTGTCTGCAGTAGCGGTCGTGGCGGTGGTGGCCGATGCGAGGCCAGAACGGATCGAAGGTGCGTACGATATCCCTTGCGCGTCTGTGCTGGCGTGTGGGTTCCACGTGCAGGGTGACACCGCGGATACGGGTGCCGGGGGTGAGGTGCAGCTGCCAGGCGCGGCCGTGGCCGCGCGGCGCGTGGATGTAGGTGCTGCGGCCGTTCAGGCTGTGATAGCCGGTGTGTTCCCGTCCGACACGCAGGTTGGCAGCACCCTCGTCACGGTACCGCTGGGCCCTGCGGGTGTCCTTCTTCGATCGGTGCAATGTGACGCCGCGGAGTTCGTACTCCGCAGCGTCCCAGCCGGTCTGAAGCGCAAGTAAGCGTTTCAGCGGCAGGTGCTGGGCACCGCGCTCCACTTCCAGGTAGATGGTGCGCTCGTGTGCCGCGTGGGCAGCGGGAGCGAGGCTCAGGGTCGGGATGATGAATGCCAGGGCAAGAAGTGAGAAAGCCTTCATGTCGATCTCCTTGTTAAGGTAGAGCGATCATGAAAGCTTTCTACTGAACCGGCAGTGAACCGACTCTGAATGAACTATAAATGGAATGAACGGTAAATGGTCTTCCTTGACCTGCGTGTGCATCCGTTACAACCGAAGCGTAGCTGAGGTTCTGGATCTGTCCAGAAACCTTCAAGCAACGAGGCGTTCAACCCCACGCACAGGCGCTGCGGGGGCTGGTGCCCGCACGTCGCACGCGAGTCGCCGCCACTCGCCCAGCATGTCGTCGCGCAGATTGTAGGCGTCCGGCAAGGTGCTCGCGCAGGCGGTGATGCCGAAGTACATGGCCCCGTCGTAGCTCTGCACCGTGATGTTCACGCCAAGCCCGTGTGCCGGGATCGACACCGGGTAGTGGGAGAGCATCTCGGCGCCGGCGAAGTAGCGTCGGCTGCGCGGACCCGGCACGTTGGAGACGATGAGATTGACCAACGGCGGCTGCACGGCGCCCATGGACGAACTCAGGCGCATCTGCTGGGACAGCAACATCTGCAGCGGGGCGGCCATGAGCGCTGACGGGTTCGACTGCAGCGGCAGGGTATGCGTCAGCAGCTCCTTGGCGTAGCGGCTGGCCTGTGCGATGGCACAAAGGCGCTCGACACCGTTGTCGATGTCTGTCCGCATGGGTATGCGCATCATGCTGAGCTGGTTGTCTGCCTTTACGTCTTCGCCCTTGCGAAGTCCAACGGGCACTCCGGCCTGCAGTGTGGCCTGT
>JAUILW010000369.1 GCA_030432795.1 Gammaproteobacteria bacterium | reverse complement strand
GCCATTGCGCCGCTGCCGATTACCGCCCGACGTACACCGGCGCCCGCTTCTCCAGAAACGCCGCCACGCCCTCCTTCGAGTCCTCGGTCTGCCGTAACCGCTGAATCTGCTCGCTGGCCCATCTGCCGGTGTCGTGCCAGTCGGGCTCCAGCGTTCTGCGCAGCCCCTCCTTCAGGGCCTGCACCGCCAACGGCGGGTTGCCGGCGATCTTAGCGGCGATGGTATGCGCTGTGGGCAGCAACTCATCCGCCGCTACTACTCTCGACACGAGGCCAATCGCTTGCGCCGTTGCCGCGTCGATTACCTCACCGGTGAAGAGCAGTTCGGCGGCCCGCTCGCGACCCACCAGCTGGGCAAGTCTGCCCAGACCCGGCGCGTCGCAGCACAGCCCACGCACGACAAAAAGCTCACCGAACTTGGCTTTTTCCGACGCGACGCGAATGTCCGCCATGAGCGCGAGTTCCATGCCCCAGCCTACCGCCGGGCCATTCACGGCGGCAATGACCGGCACGTTGGTCATCAGCAGCGCTTCCGCCGCCGGCGTCATGCCGCCGGCGCGCTTGGAAGCCTCCTTGAACGCCTCCGGCGACGGCGCACCGCTGCCGAGAATCTGTTTTACATCATCTCCCGAGCAGAAAGCCCGGCCTTCCGCGGTGATGATCAGCGCACGCGCCTGGGTTTCCCGCACGTACTTCTCGAGCAACCGGTAGGACTCATAGGTGAGCGCGTTCATCGCCTCCGGCCGGCGCAGGGTGATCACCCCGACGTGATCGGCTTCTTCGTAAGTCACCACTTCAGTCGTCATAGCTCCTCCCAATATCTGTCAAAAACTGTCGGCTGCGCTGCAGCAGGTAACCCGCACGGTCGACGGCATTGGGGAAGCGCTCGCGCAACGCTTTCGAGCGCACCTCCAGGCTCAACGGAATACCGTCGGGCAATGCCTGCAACATCGTCAGCAGCGGCAGCTCACCCTCCCCCGGTGCCGAACGATCATCCAGGGCATCGCGTATCAGCGATGCATCGTCGTCCGCACAGGCGATGAGCCCATCGCAGAACTGCGCGTACGACAACAACTCAACCGGTGCGGTGCCCACCTGGGCAAGCTCACCGGTGCGCGCCAGGTGCAACGTATCAATCAGCATGCCCACGGTAGGGTTCGCCACCCGTGACAGAACATCCAAGGCAACCGCCAACGTCGGCACCCGTGTGAATCGCATGAACTCAAGACACGTGCGCAGCCCATACTGCGCGCCACGCTCTGCCAGTTGGGCAAGTGCTTCGGCCGTGCGCGCAGGATCGGGACACGCGGAAATGACCAGCACGTTATCTGCCCCCAACGCACCGCCCACATCGACGATGCGCTGATCGTCGTCTGAGACGTTACCGGCGGCATCGATACGCACCACCTCTACGTCCATCACCCGCACACCAGCTTGTGCGAGCCGATTCGCCAGACGCTGCGTGAAGGCATCCGACCAGGGCTTGACCGTGAAGCCAACATCGCGGAATCCGCTCTCGCAGGCAGCGATGGCGACGTCTTCGGCTTCGTAGTCAGCCAGTACCCCCGCAGCAAGGCTGAGCCTATGGCTGATCATGTATCACCTCCGAACGAAGCAGGCCGCGCACACCGGCGCCAAAAACGAAAAGCGCAATGATCGTCAACAGGCCAGCGAGGGCAAATGCAGCACCCGGAAACTGTATGGGTGCCTGCGCGCTGGTGAACCAGCCGAACACATGGGTCATGGTGAGTGGCCCGAAAATGGCGCCGATGCTGGCGACGCTCGCGAGAATACCCTGCAGCTCACCCTGCTGGTTCTGCGGTACCTGTGTGGTAAGGATTGCCTGCACCGCGGGCATGACGAAGCCCGCCAGGGCTGAAACAGCGAGCCACACGTACAGGGTGAGCTCGGTTTGTGAAAAAGCGATGCCCAGATACGCAGCAGCGGCACCGAGGAAGCCCACAACGGCGGTACGTGGCGGCCCGAGCCGCGGCACTACCAGGCGGATGAGGCCGCCCTGCACGATGGCCATGAACAACCCCACGTACGCCATGGCAACGCCTACCTGCAGCGGCGTCCAGTCGAACTTGGCCATGGCGTAGAAGTTCCAGTTCGCCGGATAGACGTGATGTGCCATGTTGTAGAGGAAGAGTGCCGCGACTAGGCCGATGAGCATCGGGTACGCACGCAGCTGGCGTATGGCGCCCAGCGGATTGGCCCGGGCCCAGGAGAACTCCCGACGCGACGTTTCCGGCAGCGTCTCCTTCATGACGAAGAAGCCGTAGAGCGTATTCGCCAGCGCAAGACCCGCCGCAAGATAGAACGGCGCCCGCACATCCCAGGCACCAAGCAGCCCTCCGAGCATCGGGCCGATGATGAAGCCCACACCGAAGGCCATGCCCATCAGGCCGAAACTCTGCGCTCGCTCGTCAGGCGTTGTGACGTCGGCGATCACCGCATTAGCGGTGGCATACGTGGCGCTGGCGATACCCGTGAGCACTCGACCGATGAACAGCACCCACAATGTCGTGGCGAGCCCCATGATCAGGTAGTTCACGGCGTATGCGAGAAGCGAAACCAGCAGAACGTTGCGCCGGCCGAACCGGTCGCTGAGATTGCCGAGCACCGGTGCCGCGAAAAATTGCAGCAGCGCGTAGCTGAACAGGAGGTACCCCGCGATCATGGAGTTTTCCGAAGGCCCCACGGGATTGATGCTCTCCAGCAGGCTCGGCAATACCGGCATGATGATGCCGAAGCCGATCACATCAATGAGTACCGTGATGACCACAAAGGTCATCGCATGGCGCCGGGATGCGCGGTCAGTCATTAGGTTGCTCAAGCATCGCCGTGACTATAGGGGCAATCTGAAAACCACGCGAGGGCTGTGTTACTGTCGCCGCAGTTTTGCCACGTAACGAACGATGTACGAGACCATCGAAGAGCTCGACGCGCTGCAGGACCTGCTGGACCGCAGTTACCGCAATGCCGGCGCGCATCTGCGCGCGGTGCAGAGCCCCGATAAGCGCCTGCGTGCCGCGGACATGTGTCGCCTGCTGGAAGGCGTAAACGTACTCGATCTGGCAACCGTCAGCCGCAACGGCCGACCCATGGTAGCGCCGGTGGATGGCCTGTTCTTTCACGGGCGTTTCTACTTTGGCTCGGCGGACGATTCGGTGCGCTTCAGGCACATCCGCGCCAACCCCTACGTGAGTGCAGCCTGCACCCGCGGCGTGGCGTTCTCCGTGCTGGTGCATGGCGAGGCGCGTATGATCGACACCTCACGGGAAGAGCACAACGATCTGCGGGCCTATTTCCACCACGTGTACGGTCCGGAGTATGCCAAGTGGGGATACTGGGGCCAGCATCCGCACGCCTGCATCGAACCGCACAAGCTCTTTGCCACACTGTTTGACCAATCGCTTCTGGAGGAGCTCGAAAGGTGAGCGAGCCCATCGATTACATCGAGCGCACCCGCGCGCAGTACGACGCGCTCGGCTATCCGCCTTACCGATGGGTGGAAAACATCCAGCAGCCGCCCTTCGTGCCGCTGAAGAAACCGCTCGCCACCAGCCGTGTGGGCCTGGTGTGCTCCGGCGGCATCTACCGGGCCGGGCAGACCGCCTTTCACTTCAAGGATGATTACAGCTACCGCATCATCCCTGCGGACACGCCAAAGGACGATCTGCGGGTAACCCACTTCGCCTACGATCTCACCGACGCCCGCCAGGACCCGAATGTGGTCTATCCTGCCGAGCAGCTCCGCGGCCTGGCCGAAGCCGGCGTCATCGAAGAGCTGAGTCGCAACACCTACACCTTCATGGGCGGCATCTATTCCTCCCGCAAAGTGCGCGATGGCCTGGCGCCGGCGCTGGTGGAGGCATTCGTTCGCGACGAGGTGGATGTGGTCGTGCTGGTGCCTGTCTGACCCGTGTGCCATCAGTCCGTGGGACTGATCGCCAGAGCCCTCGAAG
>JAUILW010000368.1 GCA_030432795.1 Gammaproteobacteria bacterium | reverse complement strand
CGATGCCACCCAGGTTTCGCAAGCGCAGCTGACGGGGGATGCACTGCGCGGCTTCCATGTTGGTGCGAAACACCGTCTCCTCGAGATCGTGACTGCCGAGGTAGGCACCGGTGTTCACGTCAACGGTCGTCATGGCTTCGGTCTGCTCGATGACGATGCTGCCGCCGCATTTCAACGGCACTTCACGTTTGAGCGCGCGCTGGATTTCCTCTTCCACGCCATATCGGGAAAACAAGGGTGCCGACTCGTCGTGAAGCTGCAGTCGGCTGTCGAATTCCGGCAGAAACTCGCTGACAAAATCCTGCACACGCCGGAACGTACCGGCATCATCGATGATGATGCGCTCCACTTCCGGCGACACCACATCGCGCACCATTCGGATGTGCAACGGCAGCTCCTCATAGATGCACGCTGGTGGGGCGCTGCGCACCCGACGTTCCAGCAGTCGCTGCCAGAGCCTTTCGAGAAAGCGCAGCTCGGCGGCCAGCTGCTCCCGCCCGACGCCTTCCGCGGCGGTGCGGGCGATGAAGCCCATGCCGATACCAAGCTCCGCGCGCAGTTCCTCGATGGCGCCGCGCAGACGCTCGCGCTCGGCCTCCTCCTCGATGCGCTGGGAGATACCAATGTGCTCGCTGAACGGCATGAGCACGGTGTAGCGGGAGGCGATGGCAAGATCCGTGGACAGCCGCGCGCCCTTGCTGGAGATGGGGTCTTTGTTGACCTGCACAAGCACGCGCTCGCCGGCCCGCAGGAGCTTGCGGATGTCCGGGGTCGCGCCGGCCTCCTCCTCGGAGTCCACGCCACGCTGACGGGCGATATCCCGCACATGCAGGAAGCCAGGCCGCTCCAGGCCGATATCGATGAATGCCGCCTGCATGCCGGGGATCACGCGCTGCACCACCCCCAGATAGACGTTACCCGTAATGCTTGCCGAACCCGCGCGGGACAGGTGCAGTTCCTGCAGCAGGCCGTCGCCGACCAGCGCCACGCGCGTCTCGTACTCGCAGACATTGATGAGCAACTCGAGATTCACACGGCACTCCCCTGCCAGACGTCGACGCCGGAGCTTTCCAGCAGCATCGCCACCTCGTGCATTGGAAGCCCCACCACCGCACCGTAGCTGCCGTCGATGCGGCGCACGAACCTGCCACCGACGCCCTGAATGCCATAGGCACCGGCCTTGTCGGCGCTCTCACCCGTGCGCCAGTAACGATCGATGTCCACTTCACTGAGCTCCGCAAATTCGACTTCGCTACCCACGCAGATATCCTGCGACATGCCGGCGCCCACCACGGCCACACCCGTGAGCACCGTGTGACGGCGACCGGACAGCGCGCGCAGCATCTCCAAACCGTGCGCCTTGTCGGTTGGTTTGCCGAGGATGCGCCCATCGAGCACCACCACCGTATCGGCGCCTAGCACCACCGCCTCTGCATCGCAGCGGGCTGCCACCGTCCGTGCCTTGGCCAGCGCCAGGCGCCGAACCGCCGCCTCGGCGTCTTCACCTGGAAGGATGGTTTCATCCAGATCTGCAGGTTCGACCACGAAGGCGATGCCCATCTGCCGGAGCAGCAACGCCCGGCGGGGCGATGCTGATGCCAGCACCAGAGGGCGTGATCCTGGAGGTATCTTCGCCACGTGGACCTGAATAGGGACTGAAGGCCCTACTCTACCCGGAATTGTTGCCGCAGCCGAAGGAGAATGAGGTAGGTGAACGGCCACAGAATTGCGCTGACCATGGCCACCGCGAAAGGTCCCCAGGAAAGTCCCCGATCGAACAGCGCGTCCTGCACGAACACGCGCACGAACTCCAACACGACAACCAACGCAAAGACCAGGGCACACTGCTGAATCACCGAGTACATGCGCCAACGCTCATAAAAGCGCCAGGTGAGATACGTGGCCGCCGCCAGCAGCAGGCCGTTGAGGCCAAGCGGGTCGGCGTAGAGCACATCCAACAGGCAACCCA
Source organism: Gammaproteobacteria bacterium (assembly GCA_030432795.1). Lineage (GTDB taxonomy): Bacteria > Pseudomonadota > Gammaproteobacteria > Pseudomonadales > Azotimanducaceae > SYFY01. Next base: position 2,002 of record JAUILW010000368.1, on the reverse strand, counting down.
CCAGCCACACAGAGATGAGGCCGATGCGGTGTGGCACCTCCAGCACCCAGAAGAAGATAACCAGGAGCATCCAGGCCGGACGCCCCCAGCCGAGCCACTGCGGCCAGGTTTCCGGCAAGTGCACAGCCGTGAGCAGCAGGGCGATGAGCACGCTCAAGGCAATGAGCCAACCGCCGTTGGTGGGGTTCATGGTGCTGGCTCCTCGGCAGGGGTCTGCGCCTGGGTTTGCGCATCTTCGTCGGCAGCTGCCGCCTCGCCTGCGGCCGCCTCTTCCTCTGCTAACGCCTGTAGATCCTCCTGGGCATCCAGCACCACCAGCACGTGGCGGGATCGATCGAGTGCCGCGCTCGGCCGCACGAAGATCTCCGCAAAGTTCGAGTTATTGTCCACCACCACACTGTCGACGACGCCTACGGGATAGCCGCGCGGAAAGCGGCCGCCGAGCCCGGACGTCACCAGCAGGTCGCCTTTGACGATGTCCGCAGTCACTGGCACGAACTCCAGCACCAGACGGTCGATCCGGCCGGTACCACCCAGAACTGAGCGAACGCCGTTGCGGTTCACTTCCACCGGCACGGCATGATCTTTGTCGGCAACCAGCAGCACCCGGCTGGTGTAGGACGTCAGCTCTACCACCTGACCGAACAGACCCTCGGCATCGATCACCGCCAGGCCCAGAGCCACGCCGTCATTCTCGCCTTTGTCCAACACGACCTGCAGCGTCGTCGGCGTCGGTACGATGCCCACGATCTCGGCGATGCGCACATCCTGCGGCAACCGCGCCCGGCTGCCGAGAAGCTCGCGCAGACGGCCGTTCTCAGCGAGCAACGCCTCGTACTGCTGCGCAGCCTCAGACAGCTCGAGCATGCGCGCTTCCAGCTCAGCATTGCGCTCGACAAGCGTCGTGTGGGTTACCGCGACATCGGAGATCTCGCCGCCGAGCATGTAAGGCGACTCTGCGGTCAGTACCACCGGCGCCAGTACCGTCGCCAGCGCACTGCGCACCGGCGCGAGATAGCTGGTGGCCGTTTCCACGACAATCATCACCACGGACACGAGGGTGAGCGCGGTCAGCAGGTAGCCCGCACCGGACTCCCTGACGAACAGGGCCTTAATGCGTGAGGATCCGGTTGGAGGGCAGACCGCTCACGTTATTCCGTGGACAGAAGATCCGCGTTGCCGGCCTTGTCCATCATTTCCAGCGCCTTGCCACCGCCCCGCGCCACACATGTGAGGGGGTCTTCCGCGATGATGACCGGCAGACCGGTTTCCTCGGCCAGTAGCACATCCAGATCGCGCAGCAGCGCGCCGCCGCCGGTGAGTACGAAGCCGGTTTCGGCGATGTCGGAGGCAAGTTCCGGCGGGCACTGCTCCAGTGCGCTCTTTACCCCCTGCACGATCATCGACAGGGGTTCCTGCAGCGCTTCGAGGATCTCATTACTGTTCAGAGCGAACGACCGCGGCACCCCTTCGGCGAGGTTACGCCCCCGCACGTCGATCTCGCGTACGTCTTTCTGCGGGTAGGCAGCGCCAATCTCCTGCTTGATGCGCTCGGCGGTCGCCTCGCCGATGAGGCTGCCCTGCGTGCGCCGCACGTAGGCAACGATGGCCTCATCGAAACGGTCGCCGCCGACACGGATGGTGTCTGAATACACGACGCCATTGAGGGAGATGATGGCGATTTCCGTGGTGCCGCCACCGATATCCACCACCATGGTGCCCACGGCCTCGTGTACCGGCAGCCCGGCGCCAATGGCGGCCGCCATGGGTTCTTCGATAAGGCGTACGTCGCGCGCACCGGCAGACAACGCGCTCTCGCGGATGGCGCGGCGCTCCACTTCCGTGGACTTGCAAGGCACGCATACCAGTACCCGGGGGCTCGGGCGGATGAAAGAGTTCTCATGCACCTTGGCGATGAAGTACTTGAGCATCTTTTCGGTAACCAGAAAATCGGCGATTACACCGTCTTTCAGCGGCCGAATGGCGGTGATATTGCCCGGTG
>JAUILW010000367.1 GCA_030432795.1 Gammaproteobacteria bacterium | reverse complement strand
TCGATGTCCAATGAGTCGTGGTAGAAGGCCGACAGGGCGCCCACCACGCCGCACATGATCGCCATGGGGTGGGCATCGCGACGGAAGCCGCGGAAAAACTGGGCGATCTGCTCGTGCACCATGGTGTGGCGCTTGATGGTGGTGACGAACTCAGCGTTCTCTTTATCAGTCGGCAGTTCGCCGTTGAGCAGCAGGTAGCACAGCTCGAGGTAATTGGAGTGCTCCGCCAGCTGGTCGATGGGATAGCCGCGGTGCAGCAGGATGCCGGCGTCGCCATCGATATAGGTGATGTCGGAGTCGCACGACGCGGTGGCAACGAAGCCGGGGTCGTAGGTGAAATAGCCGGATTTCGCCAGGGGGCCCACATCTATAACCGGTGTGCCTTCGGTGGGCCGATAGACCGGAAGTTCGATCTCTCCCTCTTCGCCATCGATCTGCAAGCGCGCGTACTTGCTCGGCTCGTTCGCCATACGTCCTCCCTTTGAGATATGCCTGGTTCCCGGTGCTGCCGGGATGCTTCGCCCCGATGCGTCGCCGAGGCTCCTCTATTGTAGACCAGCCGTGGACGCTGGCGTGAGCGTCAATGCGGCAAGCCGCCAACAGCATCCCACCGAGTATTGCACCACTGAGGGGCGCGCCATTTCTGGCATTCATGGGCAGCCGCGCTTAGAATTGCGCCGCCTGCGTTGACAGGCACTTCACCCACCAACGGCTAGACTTTGCTTTCATGAGCTCGATGAATTCCAATCGGCCGATCAGCCTGCCCCTTCTGGGCGGCGTGCGGCTCCCGTTGGCTGCCATCGCGTCCATCACGCACCGGATTACCGGTGTGCTGCTGTTCGCGGGAGTGGCTTTGTTTCTTTATCTGCTGGGCATGGCTCTGGAGTCGGCGGAGGGCTTCGATGCCGCCGCGGCCCTGATATTCAGCGGCGGCTGGGTGACGTTCCTCGTCTGGGCGTCGCTGGTTGCGCTGGCCTACCACATCTACGCAGGCATAAAGCACCTGCTTTTAGACTTTCACATCGGCGATACCGTCGGCGCTGCCTTCTGGGGCTCCGTGGTGGTGATCGTGCTGACGCTGATCGACGCCGTACTGCTGGGGATGTGGCTATGGTAACGAGTGCAACCAGTTTTTCCCGTACCGGGCTGACGGACTTCATCGTCCAGCGCGTCACGGCCGTCATCTTGCTTGCCTACGCGGCCTGTCTCGGGGCGTTTTTCTACGATAACGCCGCGCTGAACCATGAGACCCTCGTGGGCTTTTTCGGCCACCCTGGCATGCAGATTTTCTCCACGCTGGCGGTGCTCAGCACCATTGCCCATGCCTGGATCGGCCTGTGGACCGTGGGCACGGACTACCTCCTGCCCGGCCACATAGGCCGCAGCGCGACCGCCGTACGGTTCGTGTACCAACTCGTGTGTATCCTCGTACTATTCGTCTACTTCGCGTGGGCGATGGACATGTTCTGGAGCTTGTAAGGTGGCGCAGATAAGAAAAATGGAGTTCGACGGCGTCATCGTTGGCGGCGGTGGTGCAGGTATGCGGGCGTCGCTGCAGCTTGCACAGTCGGGCCTGAAGACCGCGGTCATAACCAAAGTATTTCCCACCCGTTCGCACACGGTATCTGCGCAAGGTGGCATCACCTGCGCCATCGCCAGCGACGACCCGGACGATGACTGGCGCTGGCACATGTACGACACCGTCAAGGGGTCGGACTACATCGGCGATCAGGACGCCATCGAATACATGTGCAGCGAAGGCCCACAGGCGGTCTTCGAGCTCGAGCACATGGGCCTGCCGTTCTCCCGTACGGAGTCCGGGCGCATCTATCAGCGTCCGTTCGGCGGCCAGTCGAAGAACTACGGCGAGGGCGGCCAGGCGGCGCGCACCTGTGCCGCGGCCGACCGCACCGGGCACGCGCTGTTGCATGCCCTGTATCAGGGCAACGTCAAGGCCAACACCACCTTCCTCAACGAGTGGTTTGCTGTGGATCTGGTGCGCAACCAGGACGGTGTCGTGGTCGGCGTCATCGCCATAGAAATGGAAACCGGTGAGGTCGTGTTCGTGCAGTCCAAGGCCACGGTGTTCGCCACCGGCGGCGCCGGGCGCATCTACGCCAGCACCACCAACGCGCTGATGAACACCGGCGACGGCGTCGGCATGGCGCTGCGCGCTGGGCTGCCGGTACAGGACATTGAAATGTGGCAGTTCCACCCCACCGGCATAGCCGGCGCGGGTGTGCTCGTCACGGAAGGCTGCCGCGGCGAAGGCGGCTATCTGATCAACAAAGACGGCGAGCGCTTCATGGAGCGCTATGCACCCACCGCCAAGGACCTGGCCGGTCGTGACGTGGTGGCGCGGTCCATGGTGCTGGAAATCCTCGAAGGCCGCGGTGCGGGTCCGGAAGGCGATCACGTGTTGCTCAAGCTCGACCATCTGGGCGAAGCGGTGCTGAACCAGCGTCTGCCGGGCATTCTCGAGCTGTCGCGCACGTTTGCACACGTGGATCCGGTGAAAGAGCCGATTCCCGTGGTGCCCACCTGCCACTACATGATGGGCGGCATCCCCACCCAGGTGAGCGGCCAGGCGCTGACCACCGACGCCAGCGGTCAGGACAGGCCGGTGGAAGGTTTCTACGCGGCAGGCGAGGTGGCCTGCGTGTCGGTACACGGCGCCAACCGGTTGGGCGGCAACTCGCTGCTGGACCTGGTGGTGTTTGGCCGCGCAGCGGGCAAGCACATCGAAGAAGTCATGCGTCAGGGTGTGACCTACCGGGAGCCCAGCGAGTCAGATCTGGAGCGCGCCATGGCGCGGCTGAACCGTTGGAACGCCTCCACCGATGGCGAATCCGTGGCGGATCTGAAGAAAGAGCTGCAGACCACCATGCAGAACAGCTTCGGCGTGTTCCGCACGGAGGAACACATGAAGGCCGGTATCGGCAAGCTTGCCGAGCTGCGCGAGCGTATTGGCCAGGCGCATCTGAGCGACAAGAGCCACACGTTCAATACCGCACGGCTCGAAGCGCTGGAGCTGGATAACCTCCTGGAAGTGGCGGAAGCCACCGCCATTGCCGCAGAGGAGCGCAAGGAAAGCCGCGGTGCCCATGCCCGCGACGACTATCAGGTGCGCGACGATGAAAACTGGCTGTGCCACTCGCTGTACTTCCCGGAAGAAAAGCGCGTCGGCAAGCGTGCCGTGAACTTCTCGCCGAAAACGGTTCCGACCTTCGAGCCGAAAGAACGTAAGTATTGAGGAATCGCTAACATGCAAGTCAGCGTGTACCGCTACAACCCGGATGTCGACGAAGCGCCGCAGATGCGCAACATGGAAGTCGAGCTGCCGGAAGGCAAAGATGTGATGGTTCTCGACGTGCTCGAGATGCTCAAATCGCAGGACCCGACGCTGAGCTATCGACGCTCGTGCCGTGAAGGCGTGTGCGGCTCGGACGGCATCAGCATGAACGGCCGTAATGGCCTGGCCTGCATCACGCCGGTCTCGGAAGTGGCCAAGCGCGGCAAGCTGGTGCTGCGGCCGTTGCCGGGATTGCCGGTGGTGCGCGACCTCGTGGTCGACATGACCCAGTTCTACAAGGCCTATCGCAAGGTCACACCGTACCTCATCAACGACAAGCCGGCGCCCGCGCAGGAACGCCTGCAATCACCGGAGGATCGCGAGAAGCTCGACGGCCTGTACGAGTGCATCCTGTGCGCGTGCTGCTCAACGTCCTGTCCGTCTTTCTGGTGGAACCCCGACAAATTCATCGGCCCCGCAGGTCTCCTGCAGGCCTACCGCTTCCTGGCCGACAGCCGGGATACGGCAACGGCAGAGCGCCTGGCGCAGCTCGACGATCCATTCAGTGTGTTCCGCTGCCGCGGCATCATGAACTGTGTGAGTGTCTGCCCCAAAGGCCTCAACCCAACGCGAGCCATCGGCAAGATCCGCACGATGCTGATGCAGCAGGGCACCTGAGCATCCC
>JAUILW010000366.1 GCA_030432795.1 Gammaproteobacteria bacterium | reverse complement strand
GCATCAACGAGCTGAAAACTGCGGCGACCGAAGCGCTGGAAGCACGCAAGCTGACGCTGGTCGATGCCGGTGGCAGCGGCATTACCATCGATGTCACAGCCCCCGGGCTTGTGGCGGCGCCCGGTGGGTTGCACCCCATTACACAGATGATGTACGACCTCGACGACGCCTTTACCGCGCTCAATTTCGAGGTGTATCAGGGCCCTGAGATCACCAGCGAAGTTTCTGACTTCGACAATATGAACTTCCCGCCGGATCACCCGGCGCGGGAAAGCATGGACACCTACTGGCTGTCGGGTGAGAGCAACGATGCGCGGCGCTGTCTGCGCCCGCACCTCACAGGCGGAAGTGTGCGCCGCATGCTGGAAGGGCCGCCTCCATACCGGTTCGTGTATCCCGGCCACGTGTACCGTAACGAAACCACGGACGCGCGGCACGAACGCGCCTTCGTGCAGTACGAAGCGCTCATCGTCGACCGTGATGTGCCGTTCACCGCAGGACGGCTGCTCATCGACACCATCCTGCAGACCGTGTTCGGCAAACCGGTGAAGACGCGTATGCGCGCGGGCTTCTTTCCGTTCGTGGAGCCTGGCTACGAGATCGATATGGAGTGTCAGGTGTGCAGCGGCTCCGGTTGCTCCGTGTGTAAGCATGTTGGCTGGCTCGAGGTGATGCCCGGCGGTGTGCCGCATCCCAATGTGCTGCGCCGTGCTGGCCTCGACCCTGATGAATGGACGGGCTTCTACGTGAACGTCGGCCTCGACCGGCTAGTCATGATGCGCTACGGCATTGACGATGTGCGTTTGTTCCATAGCGCCGACCTGCGCTTCCTGAGGCAGTTCCGCTGATGCTGGTTTCACTGGAGTGGCTCAAAGAGTACGTCGATCTGCCGGCGGATCTCGCCCCTGAGCAGATCATGCACGACCTCACCCTGGCCACCGTGGAGGTGGAAGGGGTCGTGTTCACCGGCAGAGCGCTGGAGCGTGTCTGCGTCGCCGAGGTGTTGCAGGCGGACAAGGTTCCGGACACGAAGCTGACCCTGACGGCTTGTGATGCCGGGGAGCACGGCGTGTTGAGCGTGGTGTGTGGTGCGGCAAACGTGCGAGCGGGCATGCGCGTGGCGTTGGCGTTGCCGGGCGCGCTGATCTACCCGAAAGGTGCTGCCGAAGCTATTGAGGTGCGCGAGGCCGAAGTGCGTGGTCTGGCGAGCCAGGCGGTGATCTGCGCCGCCGGTGAAATCGGCCTTTCCGCTGTGTTTCCGCCCGCGGACGATCAGTCGATCATGGAGCTGCATGAGCTTTCTGGCGTTGCCGTCGGGACACCGCTTGCGCAAGCCATTGGCTTTGACGATGCGGTATTCGAGATCGACAACAAGTCGCTCACCAACCGTCCGGATCTGTGGGGTCACTACGGCATCGCCCGCGAGTTGGCAGCCATCTACGATGCGCCGCTTGGCGAGTTGCCACGAGCGCCTGAGGTGGCGGCGTCGGATACGCTCTTGGCGCCTTCGGATGCATCACTGTGCAACCGCTTTACGGCCACGGTGTTCGAAGGCGTGTTGGTGTCCGATGCACCGCTTGCCATGCGCAGTCGCCTGGCGCGCGTTGGGCAGCGCAGCATCGATCTGTTTGTGGACCTGACCAACTACGTGATGTTTGCCTGCGGACAGCCGAGCCACGCCTACGATGCAGACGAGCTGACTCTGCCGTTGTGCGCGCGGGCGAGTCGGGATAGCGAGTCGGTGACCCTGCTCGACGGATCCGAGGTGAGCGCCCACCCGTCGGTCCCTTTCATCGCTGATGCGCAGCGGCCGCTGGCTGTGGCCGGCGTGATGGGCGGCGAAGCCTCCGGGGTCACGCCAGCCAGCCGGCGCATATTTCTCGAGATGGCAAATTTCGATGCGCGTCTGGTGCGAGCGGCCTCACAGCACACCGGCGCCCGCACCGAAGCCTCTTCTCGCTTTGAAAAGGCCCTGGACACGCAGCGTATAGACGCAGGCCTCGGCTTGTTCCACCACTTGCTTGCAGACATTCAGCCTGCAGCAAAGGCAGTGGCGTTTCAGGACGCCTTGACAGTGCATACCACGCCGGCGGAAGTGCAGGTGGAGCACAGCTACATCACCAGCCGATTGGGCGTCGACTTTCCAGTGGCGCGGATCACCCGCTACCTGGAAGCGCTCGGCTTCGCCGTACGGGAGCAGGCCGGCGTCTTCTCGCTTGCAGCTCCCACCTGGCGCTCCACCGGCGATGTATCGCTGCCGGCGGACATTGTTGAGGAAGTGGCGCGGCTGCACGGTTATGACAACTTCCGTTTCGTGCCGCCGCGAGTGGCGCTGACCCACCTGCCGCGGGCCAGGCGCGTGCCCCTGGACCGTCAGGTCCGCGAGCTGCTGGCAGGCGCTGGGCTGCAGGAGGTATTTACCTATCCCTGGACGAAGCGCGCGTTGTTGCAGGCCGCCGCCGACAGCTGGGCGCAGTTCATGACCCTGGAGATGCCGCCGGCGCCGGATCAGGAGCGGCTGCGGCCGGTGCTGCTGCCGAACCTGTTGGAAGCGGTGGACACCAATCTGCGTTACTTCGACGATTTCGGTCTGTTCGAAGTGGGCGCGGTGTACCCGGGCGCAGGAGAAGGTGTGGCCGCAGCTGCTGTGCTCGTGGGTGATGATGCGGATTATCTGTTCCGGCGGATGCGCGGAATGGTCGAGCACGTGATTCGCGGGGCGCAATTGACGGACATGGATCTGCGGCCATCCTCGCAACCCCATGACTGGGCGGACCCCAGCGTGCGCCTCGACATTCTTAGCGGTGGCGAGGTGATCGGTGTGGTGGGGCGTGTCAGCAACCGCAGCAAACGCCTGGCGGGCATCGACCGCGCCGAGGTCATCGCCTTCGAGTGTCGCCTGGAAGCGCTGCAGTTTCTGCCCACGCGGGAAAACCGCTACGAGCGCGTGGCCGAGTTTCCTACGAGCTGGTTCGACGTCAGCGTGCTAGTCGACGATAGCGTGCCTTGGGCGCAGGTGTATTCAGCGTTGGCGGGCATGGATGCGCTGCTGCGTGACGTGCGTTGGGTGGGTGAATACCGGGGTGAGGGCGTGCCGGATGGTGCGCGTTCGTTGACCTTGCGCGTTGTTGTCGGGGCGGAAGATCGCACGCTGGTCTCGGAAGAGGTAGATGCGCTGCGGGTTCGTGTCCTCGAAACTCTGGAGAAAATCGTAGGTGCTCGGCAGCGTTAACCGGTCTATCTAATTCCGATTTTCGGAAAATCCGCAAAGTTCTTGATTTGTATCAAAAAAATCGGTTTCCGATCTTGACCTGGATGCTATGCTGATAGAGGCTAAGCAAGAAAATTGGCCCCCAAGCTGTTGATAAGACTGAAAAATCAAAGTCAATACTTGGGATGGCGCCAGGCTTGAGTTAGCATCTGCCGAATCGTGACGCGGTGCGCCGATACCAAGATGAGCCTCCGGTAATCCTGAAGGGAAACCTGAAAGGGTAACGCGGGCTGAAATCCAGGGAAGGTGGCGCAGGAAAACCAGAACAATCGACTCGCGCACGATGTTGGGGGAATGCCCAGGCCGGGCCGGAACATGGACACGATCACGGGAGGCGGTGCGCTTTGAGTGCTCTGACCAAGGCTGCGATGGCCGATCGTTTGTTCGACGAGTTGGGTTTGAACAAGCGTGAAGCGAAAGAAATCGTGGAGCTCTTCTTCAATGAGATCAGCGAATCTCTCGAACGCAATGAGCAGGTGAAACTGTCGGGTTTCGGCAACTTCGACCTGCGCGAGAAAGGCGAGCGGCCAGGTCGTAACCCCAAGACAGGCGAAGAGATTCCCATCACGGCGCGCCGGGTGGTAACTTTCCGTCCAGGACAGAAACTCAAGACACGCGTGGAAGCATATGCTGGACCCGGGAGAGAATAACGAACTGCCGCCCATCCCGGGCAAACGCTACTTCACCATCGGCGAAGTGTCGCAGCT
>JAUILW010000365.1 GCA_030432795.1 Gammaproteobacteria bacterium | reverse complement strand
CGGGTGTCGATGACCACCACGTCCGGGTCGTCCAGAAGTGCGTTCCAGGTATCGGCATCCACATGCTCACCGGTGCGCTCGGCGGGGCGGATGTCCGGTACGCCGAACGTAACGATCTCCGGCTTGATCTTGATTTTGAACCGGTGAAACACGGTGTTGTCGGCGGCGGCGCTGGAAAATTTCCAGGTCAGGCCAGCGAGCGGTGGAAGATCGCGCACCTCCGAGAGAAACGTCTCCAGATGCTGCGCATCACCACACAGGGTGCCGTTGATGCCTTCGTGGGCGAGCAAGATCGTTCCGCGCAGCCCGAGCTGCGCACCTCGCGTCAACCAGCGTTCGCGAAGCGCCGGCAGACCATCGAGGTCGGTAAACAGATAGAACGTTGCCACGTCCATCAATGGCCCCCGCCGGCGCAGGGCGGCGACATGGGCGCATTCCCATGGCGCGCCCGCCATTCATCCGGCGTATAGGGGTGGATCGCCAGCGCATGCATGCCGCCTGCAAACTCGTCCGCAAGCAAGGCGTTGATCTGCTGGTGCCGGGCCACCCGGCCAACGCCGGCGAACGCCTCGCTCACCAGCACCACCTTGAAGTGCGACTGCGCACCTTTCGGCACGTTGTGGCCGCTGCTTTCGTCAATCACTTCCAGGTGGGCCAGTACCAACCCCTGGTCCAGTGCGCGCTCAATTCTCTGGGCTCTGCTCGTCATAGCGGAATTATACCTCTATGAGCACGATGGACACGTTGTCGTAGCCGCCGGCATCCAGCGCCGCCCGCAACAGCGCGTCGGCCAGAACATCGAGGCCAAGCCGCTGCCGGAACAGGTGCTGCAGCTCATCGTGCGGCACCATGTCCGAGAGCCCGTCGCTGCACAGCAGGAAACGGTCGCCTGGAGAGAACGGAAACTCGGTGGTGGCAATGTCCAATTCTTCACCGAGGCCGATGGCCTGGGTGAGCACATGCCTGTTGGGGGCGGTGTGCGCCTCGCGCTCACTCATCATGCCTTCGTTGACCATGTTCTGAACCACCGAATGGTCGCTGGTCAGCCGCTGCAGGTAGTCGCCGTCGAACCAGTAGGCGCGGGAGTCGCCCACGTGCGCCACCAGCGCCGTTTGCTCGCCGGTGTGCGCCCAAACGATCAATGTGGTGCCCATCGGGCGCTTCGGCGCCCTGGCCAGGTTGTGCTGGTAGATGGTTCGGTCCGCTGCCCGAATAGCCTGCTCGATACGGGCGCTCTTGCGGTGCCGGCGCTCCATGAGCACCTCGGCGACCACCCGCGCCGCTTCGCGGCTGGCCACCTCCCCGGCGGCGAGCCCTCCCATGCCGTCTGCCAGCACGGCGAAGCCGCTGTCCGCATGCGCTTCCAGGTAATCCTCGTTGCCATCTCGGACATGTCCCGTGTCCGATCGGGTGACCATCAACATTGCTTTCGGCTTTGGTTACACTGCCGGCTAGGATTCAATCACATTTTCCCTGAACAGGAGACAAACGCGCTCATGCTGGCAGTGCTATCACCGGCCAAGACCCTGGATTTCGACACGCCGTCTACCACACGCAAGTTCACCGAGCCGCGTTTCGTCGAGGAGTCCACGACGCTGGTGCAGAGCCTGCGGCGGAAGTCCGCGGCAGATCTGGCCGCCATGATGGGCATCAGCGATAAGCTCGCGGAGCTCAACGCGCGGCGCTACGCCGAGTGGAAGCCCGAATTCACCCCGGGGGAAGCCAAACAGGCGGCGCTGGCGTTCAAGGGCGACGTGTACCTCGGCCTGGAGGCGCAAAATTTCTCCGAGCGGGACCTCGGCTGGGCACAGGACCACCTGCGCATACTCTCCGGCCTGCACGGCATTCTCAGGCCGCTGGACCTGATACACCCCTACCGGCTGGAGATGGGCAGCAAGCTCGCCACCCGATCAGGCAAGAACCTGTACGCTTTCTGGGGCGACAAAATCACCGACGCGCTGAATGAGGATCTTGCCTCTCAAGCACGTCCGGTGCTGATCAATCTGGCGTCGAACGAGTACTTTGGTGCCCTGCAGCGCGATCGCATCGCCGCGCGTGTCATCGATGTGAAGTTTCTGGATCTAAAGAACGGTAAGTACCGCTTTCTTTCTTTTTTCGCCAAGAAAGCGCGCGGGCTGATGGCTGCCTACATGGTGACGAATCGCTGCAAGACGGTGAAATCGCTGCAGGCCTTCGACTGGCACGGCTACCGGTTCAGCGCCGAGCAGTCCGGCGCTGACGAGTGGGTGTTTCTGCGCGACGAGCAGACCGACTACCGCGGCTGAACGGCGCTCATGCCTCGTCGCGCAGCGTCACCGGCTTACCATCCACCATCCGGCCGAACTGGGTGGCGCGCAGCTGCAGATGATCCTCGCGCTTCTTCTTGGCGCGGATGTTGAGAATCTCCACGCCGAAGGAGAACGCCATGGCGAAGTAGATGTAGCCCTTGGGCGTGTGGAAATCCATACCCTCGCCCACCAGGGTGAAGCCGATGAGCAGCAGGAACGACAGAGCCAGCATCTTCACCGTGGGATGCTCTTCGACGAATCGGCTCACCGGCCCCGCTGCCAGCATCATCACGCCCACTGCGACGACGATAGCGGCCACCATCACACTGATCTCATCTACAAGACCCACGGCAGTGATCACTGAATCCAGCGAGAACACCATATCGATGAGGGCAATCTGCACGAGCACGCTGGAGAACGACACGGCGCGCACCGCGTCCCCTCCCTCCGCTTCGCCTTCGAGCGCGTTGTGCACCTCCCGTGTTGCTTTGGCGATGAGGAACGTACCGCCAATGAGCAGGATGAGGTCGCGCCCGGAGATACCGACATCGAACACGTGGAACATGTCCGCAGTCAGGCCCATGACCCAGGCAAGGGAGAACAGCAGCGCAATGCGCATGACCATGGCAAGCCCGAGGCCGATGAAGCGCGCCCGCGCCTGCTGTTCGGCCGGCAGGCGACCCGTGAGAATGGATATAAAGACGATATTGTCGATGCCGAGAACGATCTCGAGCACGGTCAGGGTCAGAAAGGCACCGATAATCTCGGCGCTGAGTAACGACTCCACGGGTGAACCCTTGCGCAAGCATGAGCGAACGATGCTACGTGGTATGATCTCGCCGTCAATTGCCGATACATCAGCGCCACAGAAAATACGCCCATGAGCAACACCGATACGCAGACCGAACTGGAAGCAGCCGCATTTCGGCGCCTTCTGGAACATCTCGACAGCCGCAAGGACGTGCAGAACATCGACCTGATGAACCTGGCCGGCTTCTGCCGCAATTGCCTGTCCAAGTGGTACGTCGCCGCCGCCGAAGCGCGGGGCGTGGCGATGGATTACGAAGCCGCCAGGGAGCGCGTCTACGGCATGCCGTATGCCGAGTGGAAGGATAAGTATCAGACCGACGCGAGCCCCGAAGCGCTGGCAAAAATGCAGCAGCAGCAAAGCCAGCAATAGCCGCGGTTACATTTCCCACACAACCCAGCGTGACGGATTTCACAGTTCTGCCAGTAACATGACCTCTTTGGCAGGGGCCACACACATTGGCAGGGGTCGATATGACGGAAGCATCCGTCAGCAGAACCCGCAGTCGCCGATCGTCACCCACCCGTCGAAGCTGGCAACAAGTCTGGCGCGACTGGCGTTGGTTCGTCGCGGTGCTTGCAGGCATGCTGGTTTTTCGAAGCGTGGTCGCAGACTGGAACCAGGTACCCACCGGCTCCATGCAGCCGACCATCTCCATAGGCGATCAGATCGTCGTCGATAAGCGCGCCTACGATCTGCGCGTACCCTTCACCCAACTTTCCATAGCCCGTTGGGCCGACCCTCAGCGCGGTGAGATCGTCACCTTTCCATCGCCGCTGGATGGTCGGCTCTACGTCAAGCGCATCATCGGTTTGCCAGGAGACACGGTTGCCATGCGCGACAATGTGCTGGAAGTGAACGGCGAAACTGCGCAGCGCACGTTGCTGC
>JAUILW010000364.1 GCA_030432795.1 Gammaproteobacteria bacterium | reverse complement strand
TGGGTGGCCGATGCTTCGGTAATGCCGACCATCACCTCGGGCAACACCAACGCGCCGACGGCAATGATCGCCGAAAGGGGCGCCGCCATGATCCTGGAGGACAGCCGATGAAGCGCACCCTAACAGCCGCCCTGCTCGTCATCGCCAGCGCCATCGCGATGGCGAACGACGCGGCTTTCCGCTACTACTTCGATCTCGCACCGCGCAGCATCGCTGAACTCGATGCCATTACCGAATCGCTCTTACCGGAAGCCAACTCCCCTACGCACACCGCCCCGCTGGTAGTCGTGCTGCATGGCGATGAAGCCTTTGCTTTTCTGCGCAGCCGCTATGCCGCACACAAGATGCTCGTAGACCGGACAGCACTCCTGGACGCCTACGGGGTGATCGAGCTGAAGATGTGCGCCACCTGGATGCGTCTGAACGGTGTCAGCGAGGACGATATCCCACCGTTCATTGAACCGGTACCTCTTGGCTCGGCGGAGATCGCACGGCTACGCGAGCGCGGCGACACACCGGCGCCACGCGTGCAGATCTAACAGACCGCTCAGCTGCCTGTGTATTGCGGGGGACGCTTCTCGAGAAATGCCCGCATGCCTTCCCGCGCGTCGCTGGTTCTGGCGCACATGAGCTGATTTCGGTTCTCGATGGCCATGGCAGCCTCTAGCCCCTGCGCATCGATGGCAAGATTCAACCCTTCCTTGGTCAGCCGCAAGCCCATGGGGGACGTCGCCAGCATCTCGTCGATGTAGGGCTGCGCCGCCTTCTCGAGATCAGCGTCCGCTACGACTTCCGAGACGAGGCCAGTAGCAAGACACCGCTGAGCATGAATGAACCTGCCGGTGAGCATGAGTTCCGAGGCAACCGACGTACCAACGAGTCGAGGCAGGAAGTAGCTCGAGCCCATGTCGCAGGCGCTCAGGCCGATGCGAATGAACGCCGCGTTCATCTTCGCCGACTCGCCGGCAACACGGATGTCCGACGCGAGAACAAACGAAAACCCACCACCGCAGGCCGCACCCTGCACCAGCGAAATGATCGGCTGCGGGCACCGGCGCATGCGAATGTAGACCTCCGCCAGATAGCCCTGAAACCCAAACCCCTGGCCATAGGGAACGAATTCGCCTTCCTCCTTGCGCGCACTGCCTTCGCGAATATCGAGACCGGCGCAAAACGCCCGGCCCGCACCCCGCATGACGACGATTCGCACTGACTCGTCCTCATAGAGACCGCCAAAGTAGTCACGCAATTCCGTGACCATTTTCGTGTTGATGGCATTGAGCATCTCCGGACGGTTCAGCGTCAGCCAATCCACCTGTCCGCGCTTCTCAATGGTAATGGTTTCGTAGGTCATGATGTCTCCAGCGTCGTTAAGTCGATCTCGTCCCCTGCGTTCGGCACAAAGGCTTGCGCCCCTGCTTCCGCCGCCAGCTTGAACTTGAGGGCCTGCATGGCGTCTTCGTCGCCGTGCACCAGATACACCGGCGGTCGGCCGCCGATCTTGCGGTACCACTGAAGCAGGTCGCCGTTGTCGCCGTGCGCCGACAGGCCGCCGATGGTGTGTACTTCGGCTCGTACCTCCAGCCGCCGCCCATGAATACTTACCTCTCCGGCCCCGTCGATGATTCGGCGTCCCAACGACCCAGGAGGCTGATAGCCGGTGAACAGCACCTTGGCGTGCCGGTTTTCCAGATTGTTCTTCAGGTGGTGCAATATACGCCCGCCGTTGCACATGCCGCTGCCGGCGATGATGATGGCGCCGGCGTCAAGTCGGTTGATCACTCGCGACTCATCAGCGGTGCGGGTGAAGTGCAGGTTCGGCAGCGGCGGCATCTCGTTGACGCCCTTGTGCAGGCGCGTTGCCTCGCCGTCGTAGAGATGCGGATAGTCCCAATAGATGTGGCTCGCCTCGATGGCCAGTGGGCTATCGAGAAAAATGTGCCACCGCCCAACATCCCACTCGTCAAAGTGCTTGCCAAGCTGGTAGAGCAGCTCCTGACTGCGCCCCACCGCAAAAGCGGGGACGACGATGTTGCAGCGCTCGTGATCTGCGTCGCGCAGCATCTGCCCGAGTTCCTCCAGAGAGCGTTGCCGGTCTTTGTGGCGCCGATCCCCGTAGGTGGACTCCATGAGTACGATGTCTGCCCGCTCCGGACTCTCAGCGTCCCGCAGAATCGGCGAGTCGTACTGTCCCAGGTCGCCGCTGAACACCAGACGGCGTTCAATCCCTGCCTCGCTGACGAGCACTTCCACAACCGCCGAGCCGAGAATGTGACCGGCATCGAGAAAGCGGACGCGCACACCCTCCACCACTTCCACCCAGGCACCGTAGCGGTGGCCTCGCATGAGCTTCAGCGCTCGCTCGGCATCCGCGGCTTCGTAAAGCGGCTCCACCAGCGCTTCCCCCCGCCGCTCCCGATATCGGTTTTCCCGCCGGGTCTGGCTGGCGGCGATGTTGGCAGAATCGCGCAGCAGGATCCCCGCCAGGTCCACGGTCGCATTCTGCGTGTGGATAGCCCCGCGAAATCCACGTCTTGCGAGTAGCGGCAGGCGGCCCGAGTGGTCGATGTGGGCGTGACTCAGCACCACCGCATCGACCTGAGATGCCTCGAAGGGAAAGGGGTCTGCATTGCGCGCATCTGCATCACGCCCGCCCTGGATCATGCCGCAATCCAGCAGCACCCGGCTCCCGCCGATTTCAAGCACGTGGCAGGAGCCGGTGACCTCCCGCGCTGCCCCATAGAACTGCAATTTCATCGTCGCGGACTCCCCATACCCCACCGTTGTACACCTCGGCGCCTTGTTAGTGATCACCAACCCCGTAGCCGTTATCATGACAACGTTTCTTACATAGAAATCACAATCCGCGGGGCGTCGCTCGTGTACACTGCCCCGAAACCCAATTGCAGGTAAGATTGCGGCTTGAATTGTGCCTTACCGACACCGTCACGCACACCCGCAACGCATTGCCCGACAATTGCACGCACAGCGACCCTCATGCTCTCGAGGGCCAACAACACCGGAAATGGAAAGGGTTGACGATGATCCAATCAGTATCCAGGAATCTTCTCAAGGCATTAGCGATGCTAGCCGCGCTGACCACGTGGACAACGTACGCGTTTGCTGCCGAGCAGGCGTTCAACGTAGACGAGTACGAGATCCAGCCGGAAGACGTGCTGGACGTGTTCGTTTGGCGCGAACCAGACCTGCAGAAGAGTGTGGTCGTTCGGCCAGATGGCGGCATCTCCTTTCCGCTGGTGGGCAACATTCAGGCAGCCGGCAAGACCACTACGCAGCTCCAGGCCGACGTTGCCGCGAAGCTGCGGGAATACATCCCCGACGCGGTGGTCAACGTCAGCATCACCGAGTTGAAGGGGATGCGTATCTACGTGACGGGAAAGGTTGCACGCCCTGGACAATATGAAATCGGTCGCTACATCGACGTGTTGCAGGCGTTGACACTCGCCGGCGGGCCGAATCCGTTTGCCGACGCCAACAATATTCGCGTGCTGCGCGGTGCTGGTGAAAACGTCGTGGTGTACGACTTCAACTACAGCCAGGTACAGCGCGGTAAGAACCTGGAGCAGAATATTCTGCTCAAACCCAACGACACGGTCGTCGTTCCATAAACCAGAACAGGAATAGTCGGAGCAAATGCACAAGTACAAGCTGCTAGCAATCAGCCTCGCTCTGCCGCTGGCACACAGCGCGCATGCCGCGTGGGAGATCACACCGCAAGCCATGGTGGAAGTGGGCGTGGAAGACAACATCCGCCTTACGCCGCGTAACGAGGAAGATGCGACGGTAACGACAGCCGAAGTCTCCGGGCAGTTCAAAAATGTCACGGAACGCTCTTTCGTCGACGTGCGCGCCATTGCCCGATACACGGATTTCGGTGACAGCAGTGTGGATGCAACCGACACCCAGCGGCTGCGACTGGACGCGGAACGTCGCGGCGAGCGTTGGGCAGCGGGGGTAAGATCGCAGGTTA
>JAUILW010000363.1 GCA_030432795.1 Gammaproteobacteria bacterium | reverse complement strand
CTTCTTCTGCGGAGAGCTCCGCAAGCTCACTTAAATCGGAAAGTGTGGTGTGCAGGTCACTGAGCAGGCCAACCACCTGCTCGAGTGCGCTGCGCTCGCGGCCCAGCGCCTGGGCGCGCTCCGGATCGTCCCAGACGTCCGGCTCCGCCAGCTCCCGCTCTACCTCCTCAAAGCGTTCCGCCTTGGCGTCGAAGTCAAAGATACCCCCTGAGCGCAGACTCGCGCTCGCTGAGATTCTTCAGTCGATCCCGCAGTGAGGTTATTTCGGCCATGATCGGGCGGTTGCCCCCTGAAAAAGCGGCGCATTTTACACAAGGCCCGGGACGCTGAATACCGCCGGGGTGGCGCTCAAGGCCTGCTTACAACGCTTACATAGCCACCGGACGTTGCCCCTGCCCACCGACACCCGCAGCCCGTACTATGTCAATTTTTGGGACATTGTCCCCCGAATCGCCGCAGAAGGAGGCAATCGTGCCGAGCGCCCTGCTCACACTCATCCTGTTGCTCATCGCCGCCAGCGCCGTGGCCTTCATCATCCACCGCCGCCGCCACGGCGTGACGCTACTGAATGTCGAAGACCCAGTGGAACGGCGTCGAGGGCACCGACAGGCGATCGGACCCGATGGCAAGGCGCTGCTGCTCGGCCGAGCGGTGCGCCCCTCCCCGCCCCCGACGCCAGATCCGGCAGCCCCTGCCGCGCCCGGGATCGTGCAGCCTCGAGCGCAGCCGCAAAGCCGACGCGCAACACGCATCAGCGTTCGCCGGGATCGCGCCGGCGGCATCAGCATCGAGCTCCAGGGGCAGACGTTCACCACGCCGCTATGGGGCCGCGCGCCTCGCGACGCTGCCCGGGATCTATACCGCTACGCCATCTACGCGACGCGGCTCGACAGCGCCACGGCCAGGGGTCAGCATTGACACAAACATCACTGAAGGAACCCGCATGAGCGAAGTGGAAGTGCGCGACGAAGGCGCCGTAAGGCACATCGTGCTGAACCGGCCAGAGGCAATGAACGCGATCACCGGCAGCATGCTCGCCGACCTCAACGAAGCGCTGAAAGCCGCTGATGACGACCAGGGCGTGCGCGTCGTGCTGCTGACCGGCGCCGGCCGCGCCTTCTGTGCCGGCCTCGATCTCAAACAGGCCGCAGCCGGTGAGGGTATCGGCGGCGCCGGGCTCGCATCCGCCGGCGCCAGACATTACTCCACCCGGGAAATCTGCACCGTTACGCTACAACGCATGGATACGCCGGTGATCGGTGTGATCAACGGTGCGGCGGCCGGCTACGGCCTCGACCTCGCACTTGGCTGCGACATGCGCATCATGTCGAGCCGCGCCGTTCTCATGCCGGGCTTCGCAAAGATGGGCGTAATCCCGGAAAGCGGCGGCACCTGGTACCTGCCGCGCCTGCTCGGCTGGGCGAAGGCCTGCGAGATCTCCATGCTCGGCGACACGTTGAACGCCGAGGCGGCACTGAGCTACGGCCTGGTCAACACCGTGGCTGACGCCGATGCGCTGGATGCAACGGCGATGGCGTGGGCGAACAAGATCGCCGGCAATGCCCCCCTGGCCATCGCCGAGATGAAGCGGCTGTTCCGCCACGGCCTCACGTCGGATTTCGAAACACACTCTCACCATGTACTCATGAGCGTGCTGAACCTGTTCCGCTCGGAAGATTTCCGTGAAGGGGTGACGTCTTTTGCAGAGAAGCGGGCACCGGAATTCAAGGGGCGCTGATCCAAGGTGAGCACCGACAGTCGGAATGCGCATCGCATGATCGCTACAGAGCGCGGCACTCCTCGACGATGAGCTGCAGGGTGTGCACGCCGCCGTAGGTGTTGCGTGCCAGCCGGTAGGCAATCTCCACCTGCGCAGGCTCCCGCAGCTCCAGCGGCGCGCGGCGGAAGGCGATGGCATCCACAAGCCCTGGCATCTCGCCGCGCAGAGACATCTTCAAGTGCGCACCGCCAACGACACGCTGGCTCACGAGCTCAAAGCGCCCCTGAAAAAGCGGCTCAGGAAAGTTCTGCCCCCAAGGCCCCGCGGCATCGAGCGCATCCACGCTCCCAAGCGACATCTCCTGGGCGCCTAGCTCACCGTCGGTGTAGCAGATCGCTTCCAGTGCATCCTGCGGCAACCGCTGTCTTGCTCGCCGATCGAAGATCTTCGAAAAGTGATTGAGGTGCTGGCGCTTGATGGTGAGCCCCGCCGCCATGGCGTGGCCGCCGAAACGCGGCACCAGACCGTTGTAGCTTGTGGCGATGTCATCGAGCAGGTCGCGGATGTGCAGCCCGGGGATCGAGCGTGCGGAACCTTTGATTTCATCTCCCATGCCGGCATCCGCGAAGGCGATCACCGGACGGTGCAGACGGTCCTTCAGGCGCCCGGCGACGATACCGACCACCCCCTGATGCCAGGATGGGTCGTACAGGCACACGCCCACCCGCTCGTCGCCCTGCTGAAGCTGACCGGCAACGATGAGCTCAGCATCCGCCACCATGCCCTGCTCCAGCTCCCGGCGGGCTCGGTTCAGATGATCCAGCGCGGTGGCGAAATCCCTGGCCTCGTCGAGGCTGTCGGACAGCAGACAGCGAATGCCGATACGCATGTCCTCCAACCGGCCGGCCGCGTTCAGACGCGGGCCCACCGTGTAGCCGAGGTCCGTGGCCGTCAGCTGGCCTGGCGACCGTCCGGCCACCTCGATGAGCGCGCGCACGCCAGGGCATGCACGGCCTGCTCGAATGCGCGCGACGCCCTGCTGCACGAGGATGCGGTTGTTGCGGTCCAGCGGCACGACATCCGCGACCGTGCCGACCGCTACGAGGTCCAGAAACTCGGCCAGATTCGGTACCGGCAGATCTCGTGCTGCAAACCAGCCGTCCGCCTGCAAACGCGCCCGCGTGGCCGCGAGCACGTAGTAGATGACCCCCACGCCGGCGAGCGCCCGGCTGCCGAAGCGGCTGCCATCCAGCACCGGGTTGACCACCGCCACCGCCGCCGGCAGCGTCTCGCCCGGCAGGTGGTGGTCTGTGATGATGACGTCGATTCCATGCTGGCTTGCTCGGGCGACACCGTCGACACTGGCTACCCCATTGTCCACCGTAATGACTAAATCAGGGTTGTATGTTGCCGCCAGGTCAACAATTTCCCGCGACAGGCCGTATCCGTAGTCAAAACGATTGGGAACCAGGTAAGTAACCTGCGCGACTGCGAAGGCGCGTAGCACCCGTACCGCAAGCGCCACTGAGGTTGCGCCATCGGCGTCGAAGTCGCCGACGATGAGGATGTGCTCGCCATTACGCACTGCGGCGGCCAGCCGCTCTACCGCGGTGTCTATGTTGGGTAGCTCCGAGGGCGGCAAGAGCGCCTTCAGGCTGAGGTCTCGATGCTCCGGTCCGGCACCGCGGGCGGCATAGAGCCGGTCGATGAGAGATACGTCTGGGCCGGGTAAGCCCGGCCGGGGTTGCAGGCGCCGCTCAACCATCCAGGTGATCGACGCGCAGCCGACGCACCGGACCGACCACCACCGGCAGCTCGCCAAGCGCACGTACCGCATCCAGCATGTCGGCTTCGAGCACCGGTTGGGTGACTACCGAGATGGGCACCTGGCGGTTCTGGATGGCCCGTTCCCGTTGAATGGCGCCTTCAATGCTGATGCCGTGATCGCCGAGAATCGTGGCGATGCGGGCGAACACACCGGGCTCGTCCACCACCGGAATACGCAGATACGCAGCACTCACCACGTCCTGGATCGGCACCCAGCGGCTTTCGCGCACCACGCCGTCAAACTCCAGGTGCGACTGGCCCCGCGCAATGGCCACGACATCCGCAAGCACCGCGCTGGCGGTGGCGGCACCGCCCGCACCCGGGCCGTAGTACAGCGTGTTGCCGGTCGCATTGCCCCACACGGCAACGGCGTTCATCACACCGTTGACGTTGGCAATGAGCACGTCCTGAGGCACCAGCGTCGGGTGTACCCGCGCCTCGATGCCTTTGTCGGTACGCCGGGCGATGC
>JAUILW010000009.1 GCA_030432795.1 Gammaproteobacteria bacterium | reverse complement strand
GTCAGGTCGTTATCTACAATCCAGTCGTACAGCGCCCTGATCAGGTACGGCCGCTTCGGCCTCACTCGCGCATTTCCAGCTCGGCTTCCGTGAGGCTTGCGCGAAAACCTTCGCGCTCGAAGATCATGTTCATGTACTTGGTGAGCGGCCGGGTGGAACGCTCCGGCAGCGTGATGTCGATCTCGGACAGACGCCAGAGAATGGGCGCCACGCAGCAGTCCACCAGGCTGAACTCGTCGTTCATGAAAAACGGCCGCTCGGCGAAGATTGGCGCCACGGCAGTGAGGCTCTCACGCAGCTCTTTACGCGCTTTCGTGAGCACCGTTTCCCGACCCTTACCGGCCATGAGCAGGTCGACCTTCTGCGACCACTCCCGGTCGATGCGCGTTATCCACAGGCGCGACAGCGCGCGCTGCACGGGATACACCGGCAACAACGGCGGGTGCGGGAAGCGCTCGTCGAGGTACTCCATGATCACGTTGGCCTCGTAGAGCACGAGGTCGCGGTCCAATAGCGTGGGCACGCTGTTGTAGGGGTTTACCTCAGCCAGCTCTTCCGGCTTGTTGTTCGGGTCGACGTTTATAACATCTACCGTCACGCCTTTCTCGGCGAGCACCATGCGCACACGATGGCACATATGGTCACGATCGTCTGAAAAGAACGCCATCGTGGAGCGTTTCGTCACGATACTCATAGGTTCAAACCTGTTTTAGTGCACGTCCTTCCAGTACTCACGATTCAGCAGATACGTGAAGCAACCAAGGACAATAAGGAACAACAGCACGGGCACACCCAGCCACTCACGCTGGATGCGTGCAGGCTCGGAGGTATAGAACATGAAGTTCACGAGATCGTACATCGCCTTGTCGTACTCGGCGGGCGTCATCCGGCCAGTGCCTTCCTCGACGTACAGCTCTCCGCACTTCTCTTCGGTAATCGGCTTACCCGGCACCAACGGATCGCGTTTCTCGCCTCCGTTAGGCAGGATGATCGGCTTCTGCACACAGCCCTTGCGCTGAATGCCCTGCAGTTCGAGCAGTACGTGCGGCATGCCGACGTTGGGGAACACCGCATTGTTGACCCCAAACGGCCGCGTCTCGTCGATGTAGAACGTTTTCAGATAGTTGTACATCCACTCGGCGCCGCGTACCCGCACCACCATGGTCAGATCCGGCGGCGGCGCGCCGAACCAGGGCTTGGCGTCCTCTGAATCCATCGCCGTCTTCATCAATGCGCCGATCTGCATGCCAGCCGGCACCACTGTCTCGAGCGCCACATCGTGGGGGATGCCGAGATCGTCCGCCGTGCGCTCGTAGCGCTGAAACTTCATGCCATGGCAGCCCAGACAGTAGTTGGTATAGAGCGCAAACCCTGCCTGCAACGACGGCTTGTCGTCGAGGTCGGGGTGGATCGGCTCCATCGGGTAGTCGCTGCTGGCAGCCTGTGCAAGCAACGGCGCGGAGAGGAGCAACGATGCAAAGAGTGTGCGTGCACGCATGACTGGCATCCTCATGTAGTGACCCTCTCCGGCTCAGGCTTGGTCTTCTCTGCCCGCGTGTACCAGGGCATGAGCACGAAATAGGCAAAGTAGACCACCGTGCAGATCTGTGCCAGAAGCGTGGCGTTCTTCGAGGGGTGGATGGAGCCCAGGTAGCCAAGAATGACGAAGCTGACCACAAACAACCCCAGCATGACCTTGGAAATCATGCCTTTGTAGCGAATCGACTTTACCGGCGAACGGTCAAGCCAGGGCAGAACCGCCGGCAGAACAATGGCGCCCGCCATCACCACGAGACCCCAGAATTTTGCGTCCATGCCGAACAGCGGATACGTTGCTGCGCGCAACATCGCGTAGAACGGCGTGTAGTACCAAACCGGCACGATGAGCTCAGGTGTCTTCAAGGGATTTGCCATCTCGAAGTTGGGCTTCTCCAGGAAGTAACCGCCGCCGTCCGGGAAGTAGAACACCACCACGCAGAACAGGAACAGGAACACGACGATCGCATGCAGGTCGTGCACGGTGTAGTACGGGTGGAAGGCGATGCCATCTACGGGAATACCATCGGGCCCTTTGTTCTTCTTGATCTCGATACCGTCCGGATTGTTCGAACCCACATGATGCAGAGCGACGAGGTGCACGAACACCAAAATGACCAATACCAGGGGCACGGCGATCACATGCAGCGCGAAGAAACGGTTCAGGGTGATCTCCGACATCAGGAAGTCACCGCGTACCCATTCCATCAGGTCCGGACCGATGTAGGGAATGGCTCCGGCAAGAGAGACGATCACCTGAGCGGCCCACAGGCTCATGTTGCCCCAGGGCAGCACGTAGCCAAAGAAGCCTTCCGCCATCAAGGCAATAAAGATCGCCATACCGATGATCCACAACAGCTCCCGCGGCTTGCGGTACGAGCCGTACATGAGTCCACGGAACATATGCAGATACACGACGATGAAAAAGAACGACGCGCCGGTGGAATGCATGTATCGCAATAACCAGCCGTAGGAGACATCGCGCATGATGTACTCCACGGATGCAAACGCGCCGGCTTCGCTGGGCACGTAGTTCATCGTCAGCCAGATGCCCGTGAGGAGCTGGATGACCAGCACCACGATGGACAGCACGCCGAAGAAGTACCAGAAATTGAAATTCTTCGGCGCATAGTACTTCGACATGTGGTATTCGAAGGTTTCCGTGGCAGGAAACCGCTCGTCGACCCACTCCATGAAGTCGAACCACATCCGCACGCCTTTGCTTTCAGATTGCCGCTGCATCAGGCTGCTCCTTCTTCTTCGCCGATGATGACCACCGAATCGCCGACGAACCGGTAAGGCGGCACTTCCAGATTGTCCGGCGCCGGCACGCCGCTGTACACGCGGCCTGCCAGGTCGAACTTCGAGCCGTGGCAGGCACAGAAAAAGCCGCCCTGCCAGTTCTCATCGAATGATTTGGGCTCAATCTCAGGCTGATACTGCGGCGAGCAGCCAAGGTGCGTGCAGATGCCGACGTAGATGCCAAGCTCGGGCTTCTGCGAACGCCAGGGATTACGCGCGCTCTCCGGCTGCTGCGCCAGGTTGTCGGAGTTGGCATCGCCCAGCTTCTCCGTGTCCTGCTCCAGATTGGCCAACGTTTCGTCGCTGCGGGAGATCACGAAAATCGGCTTGCCGCGCCAGGCCGGTATCGGGCCCAGCATCTCGCCCTGCTGCAGGCGGGTGAAATCGATCTTCACCGGCGCACCGGCAGCTCGCGCTTTAGCGCTCGGCGACCATGAGGCGACGAAAGGCACGACGGCCCCAGCGACTCCGGCGGCGCCAACAACTGAGGTGGCTTTGATGAGGAAGTAGCGTCTGGATTTATCGACTGGCGCTGGGTTGGACGGCGCTGCGCCGTCGTCGGCTGCGCTCGGCTCGTTACTCAATGTTCTTGCTCCCAACTCGGACTAGCTATACGGACTAGCAATTCGGACTAGCGCGGTGCAGCCGACCGCATCCACAGACCAACCGCACTCCGAAATTTTATCACAAGCACGCTTAAACGCTGCGCACTTTGGCCGAAAAAAGTGGCGACACCCCCTCCACGACGCGTCGCCCTGCCGGCAGAAGACCGCTTAGCGCTTGGAGAATTGCGGACGCTTGCGCGCCTTGTGCAGCCCCACCTTCTTACGCTCCACCTGACGCGCATCGCGGGTCAGGAAGCCGGCCTGACGCAGCGGCGAGCGCATGCCTTCATCCCGTTCTACCAACGCACGGGCGATGCCGTGCCGGATCGCCCCAGCCTGCCCCGAAGAGCCGCCGCCACGAACGGTAACCGTCACGTCCAGCGAGTCGAGCATGCCGACCACTTCCAGCGGCTGCCGGACCACCATGCAGGAGGTTTCGCGACCGAAGTACTCATCCACTGGCTGGTTGTTTACCAGGATTCGGCCCGTGCCGGATTTCACGAACACGCGCGCGGCGGCAGTCTTGCGCCGGCCTGTTCCGTAGTCAGTTTCTGCCATGTGTGTCTTTTACGCCGTTTCTACGCTGTTGAACGTTGGGTCAGTGTGGCCAGCTCAGGCGAGCTCGAGGGCCTGAGGCTGCTGTGCGGCATGCGGGTGCTCGGCACCGGCATACACTTTGAGCTTGCGGTACATCGCCCGGCCCAGGGGGCCCTTCGGCAACATGCCCTTTACCGCACTCTCGATGATGCGCTCCGGGTACGTCTCCCGCATACGGCCAAGAGAAGTGCCTTTGATACCGCCCGGGTAGCCCGTGTGGCGGTAATAGACTTTATCGCTCTCTTTGCGGCCCGTTGCACGCACCTTTGCTGCGTTGATGACGATGATGTAATCGCCCGTGTCGACGTGCGGTGTGTACTCCGGCTTGTGCTTGCCGCGAAGCCGTCGTGCCACTTCCGTTGCCAGGCGGCCGATGACCTGATTTTCGGCATCGATGACCACCCAGTCGCGGCGTACGTCAGCCGGTTTCGTGCTGAGAGTTTTCAAGGTGTGGTACCACCCCT
Source organism: Gammaproteobacteria bacterium (assembly GCA_030432795.1). Taxonomy (GTDB): domain Bacteria; phylum Pseudomonadota; class Gammaproteobacteria; order Pseudomonadales; family Azotimanducaceae; genus SYFY01. The sequence continues at coordinate 17,934 of JAUILW010000009.1, read as the reverse complement.
GATTTTGGGAGCGCGGATGTTAGCGAAGCGCCCTCGCTAAGGCAACCGCGAGTTGATTCCCACCGCGTCATCCGCGGTCGCGCCCCCAGCCATGTCGCCCCTTTTACGTTTACCGACTACAAGTTACACTCGGGTGTACTTTTGCGAAGGTTGTGGAGCGAGATGGGGGAACCCGCACGTGCCTACAATTCTCCCCGCCTGCAGGCGCGGCGCGAGAACATCCTGCGCACCGCACGACATCTGCTGGCGCAGCATGGGTATGACGGTGTGACCATGCATGCCATTGCCGATGAGGCGGGGGTCGTCAAAAAGACCCTCTACAACACTTTCGGCAGCAAGGATCAGCTGCTGTTGAGCGCCGTAGGCGAGATCATCAGCGACTACCGCCAGCTGCCCGCAGGCCGGTCCCCCGGCATAGACGCCATATTCGCAAGCCGCAGAGCCGCGATCCGCCAGGTGCTGGCGAACCCCACATATGCCCAGGCGATGACCATCGCGCTGGTACAAGCCGAAGACGATCATCCGCTCATCGACATGCTGCTGCGCGAATCCGTGACTTTTACGCACAACCAGCTGCTCACCGAAGCCCGGCGCCTGCAGGCAGATGTCGAGCCACTGGAACTGGCTGAGCAGATCACGGCACAGGGTTGGGGTGTGACGCTGCTGCTGTTGAAAGGCGTCATCAAGATCGACGCATACGAACACAAATCCCTTGCCGGGCTCGAGCTCCTGCTGCGCGCGGCAACGATCCACTGAGGAACCGACCATGGAACAGAAAGACATCGACAATCTGCGCCGACTCATGGAGTTAGAAGCTGCCCGCACGGCACCTCCGGCAGGCTTTCCGAAACTGCCGGACATACCCGCAGGACGTTACACAGATCAACGCTTCTACGAGCTCGAGCAGCGCCACATCTGGCGCAAGTCATGGCTCTTCGCTGCGCACATCGACGAACTGCCGGAACCAGGATGCTTCCGGCTGTGGGACAACGCCGGCCAACCGCTGCTGATCGTGCACGGCGACGACGGAGCGGTGCGCGCGTTCTACAACACCTGCCGGCACCGCGGCGCACCGGTGGTCACCGAGAACGCGGGCAAGAGACCTCGCCTGACGTGCAAGTACCATGGCTGGAGCTACGGCCTGAACGGCGACCTGCTGGCGGTGCGCGACCCGGAAGACTTTGCCGATCTGGATTTCAGCTGCCGCGGTCTGCACCCGGTACGATGCGAACGCTACGGCAACCTCATCTTCGTCAACTTCGACACCGAAGCACCTAGCCTCATGGACTGGCTCGGCCCGGTAGCGGAGGAGTGGCGCGAGTTTCAGTTCGACAAGTGCCGCCTGGTGAGCCGACACACCTTCGATCTGGACTGCAACTGGAAGATCGCCATGGAAGCCAACACCGAGGTGTATCACGTCAAGAGCATCCACCCGACCACAGTGGCACCGATTCTCGACGACCGGCGCAACGTCAATTCGTTCTACGCCAACGGCCACAACCGCATGATCGCCCCTAACAAAATGATCAACGAAGCGCGACAGGGCGCAGTAAACCGCAACGGCTTTCCAGTAATCGATACCGTGAGCGAGATCGGTCGCACTTGCACGCAGAGCTACGGCGTGTTTCCCAACTGGGTCTCACCGCTGAGCGATCAGACCATCCCGCCGCTGCTGTTCTGGCCCACCAGCATCAACACCTGCCGCTTCGAGGTGTGGACCATGTATCACGGCGAAGGCGCCGGCGGCGCGGAACCTGCGCAACTGCCCAATATCTGGACCACCCCCGACGGTTCAGAGCTCGGCCAGGTGCTGTTGGAGGACACGCAGTTCGGCAGTTGGATTCAAAAAGCCATGGAGTCCGACGGCTTCCGAGGCGTGCCTCTGAGCTACCAGGAAGCGCGCATCTATCACTGGAACCAGTGGGCGGATCGGATCATCGGCATAGACAATATCCCCGAAGAACTGCGTGTGCCGCAGGTGCTGGGAGATGAATGGCTGATGCCAAACGATCCGCGCCTGGAGCTGTTGGAAAGCAACGTCTCAGCCGGCTGACTTCATGCAGGCCAACCGCCGGTCAGGCTTTGTGCTTGCGCCCGAGGTACTCGGTGGACTGCATCTCCAGCAGGCGTGAACGGGTGCGTTCGAACTCGAAGCGCAGCCGCTCGCCCTGGTAAATGTCGGCAATGGAGGCGGCAGCGGAGATGATGAGCTTCACGGAGCGGTCGTAGAACTCGTCCACCAGGCTGATAAAGCGTCGCGCCGCATCTTCGTTGCGCGAGGTCATCACCGGCACGTTCGACAGGAGCACCGTGTGAAACTCCCGAGCGAGCTCGATGTAGTCGTTCTGGCTGCGCGGCCCCTCGCAGAGTTGTGAGAACTCGAACCACGCTACGTCATCCGCCAACCGGCGAGCGATGATCGGCCGGCCGAGCACGTCGATGGGCTCATCCTCATGGTGTGGCGTCTCCACGCACAGCGCCCGAAAACTGTCTTCCAGCGAGGTCACCGCAGCCGCGTCCAGCGGGTAATGGTAGATCTCCGCTTTCTCAAGCACACGCAACCGGTAATCGGTGGCGCCGTCCACGTGGTACACCTGGGTATGGGCGTACAGCAGGTCGATGGCCGGCAGGAAGCGGCTGCGCTGCAGGCCGTTCTCGTACAGGTGCTTCGGCTCGACGTTGGAGGTGGCCACCAACACCACGCCCCGCTCGAACAGCGCTGAGAAGAGCTCAGCAAGGATCATGGCGTCACCAATGTCGGAGACGAAAAACTCATCGAAACACAGCACCCGTCCTTCTGCCGTCAGCCGGTCAGCGACAACCGTGAGCGGGTTGGCGGTGCCTTTCAGGTCGGTAAGTTCGGTGTGCACGCGTTGCATGAACCGGTGGAAATGCATGCGTTGACGCAAGGATTCGTCGAAGCACTCGCAGAACAGATCCATCAGCATGGTCTTGCCACGACCGACGCCGCCCCACAGATAGAGTCCGCGCACCGGCTCGGGCGCAGCAAAGCGGCGTTTCAGCCGCGCGAAAAGCCCGTCGCCCGCATCGCTGGCCAGCACCCGGCCGTACAGGTCGTCCAGCAGCGTCATGACGCGCCGCTGCAGGTCGTCAGCCGTGAGTTCGCCGCCTTGCACGGCGCTTTCATATCGCTCGAGGGGTCGCATGAGGCGGCAGACTTTCCGACAATACGGCACGCCTTGCAACATAGACCCTCATGTCCGCACCTTTGAGATTCCTGCTGCTCCCCGCCCTCATCGGGCTCCTCGTCGGTGGCCTGGCCACCTGGTGGATGAAGGCCCAGGGCAACAACAGCGGCTATGCCCAAGCGGTGGCGCGCGCAGCGCCATCCGTCGTCAACATCTACTCCAGCAAATCGGTGCAACCACCGATCTGCAACCTGCCGCGCTACCAGGAGTGGTGCGAGCGCTTTCGCGACCGCGCGCGCCAGGAGAGCTCCCTCGGCTCCGGAGTGGTCGTGCACGCCGACGGTTACGTGCTCACCAACGACCACGTCATCTCGGAGGCCGACGAAATACTGGTGGCCTTCAACAACGGCCAGGCCACCTCTGCCAGCGTCATCGGCCGCGATCCGGAGACGGATCTGGCGGTGATCAAGGTAGAAGCCCGCAACCTGCCACCGATTGCCATCGCCTCATCACAGGATGTGGCGGTGGGAGACATTGCGCTCGCCATAGGCAATCCCTTCGGCATCGGTCAGACGGTGTCGCAGGGCATCATCAGCGCCAAGAGCCGCGCCGGCGTCAGCGCCAGCCCTTACGACGACTTCATCCAGACGGACGCCGCCATCAACCCCGGCAATTCGGGAGGTGCGCTCATCGACGAGCACGGCGCGCTCATCGGCATCAATACGATGATCTTTTCCCGCTCAGGCGGCTCCCAGGGCATTGGCTTCGCCATTCCTTCCGACCTCGCATTGTCCGTACTAACGCAGATTGTCGAAAACGGTCGCGTACGACGCGGTTGGCTAGGCGTGGAGGTCACCAACGCTGCGACAGACACGGAGCAAATGGGGCTGCCCATCGCACGGGTGCTGCCGAACGGTCCTGCCGCCGGTGCCGGCCTTCTGGCCCGCGACGTGATCATCGCCATCGATGGCATCCCGGTGCGGGACACCGCGGGTTTCAGCCGCATCGTCGCCGACTACGGCCCCAACGAGTCGCTGACGCTGGCGGTGGAACGCGGCGGCCAGATCTACGAGGTGGAGGTTACTACCGGCGAACGGCCACCAACAGGTTGAACTAGAAGAGGCGCGATCTCAGCGATTGCTGCGGCGCGCGGCGGCCGCAGCCGCGTGCGCAGCGAGCCCCTCCACCTCAGCGAGGTGTTGTGCTGTGGCGGCAAGCTCCGCCGCACCTCGGGCGGTGAGATCGATGACTGACGAGCGCTTCTTGAAGTCGTAGACGCTGAGCGGCGAGGCGTAGCGCGCCGTACCGTAGGTGGGCAAGACGTGCGATGGCCCAGCCACATAATCACCCAGCACTTCAGCGGTGCGGTGGCCAAGGAAGATCGCACCGGCGTGACGGATACTCCCCACAAGCGCGTGCGGGTCTTCAACCATCAGCTCCAGATGCTCCGCGGCGATGCGGTTAGCCACTTCCACCGCCTCGGCGAGATCCCGCACCAGCACAAGTGCGCCCCGTGCTTCCAGCGAAGCCTGGATGATGTCGCGCCGCGGCTGCTCCGGAAGCAGCCTCTGCATGGCCGCCTCCACAGCGTCCAACAGCCCGGCATCGGCGCTGAGGAGCAGCGCCTGCGCAGCCTCGTCATGCTCCGCCTGAGAGAACAGGTCGAGTGCGATCCACTCCGGCGGCGCGCTGGCATCGGCGATTACCAAAACTTCTGAGGGGCCGGCGATGCTGTCGATTCCCACCTGTCCGAACACCTGCCGCTTGGCCGCCGCAACATATGCGTTACCAGGGCCGGCGATGGTGTCCACGCGCGGCACCGTCGCGGTGCCATATGCTAAAGCGGCAATCGCCTGTGCGCCGCCGATCGCAAACACACGGCTCGCACCGGCCACATGCGCCGCCGCCAGAACGCTCTGATTGCGCTCTCCCGCAGGCGTGGGCACCACCAGCACCACCTCGGGCACCCCGGCAGCACGCGCCACCGTCACGGTCATGAGCACGGATGAAGGGTAGGCTGCTTTGCCGCCAGGCACGTAGACGCCGGCCCGGTCCACCGGCGTCCAGCGCTGACCGAGACGGTTGCCGAACTCGTCCTCGTAGAGGAGATCTTCAGGCAGCTGCCGCTGGTGGTAGGAGAGGATGCGCGCGTGCGCCACCTCGATGGCTTCACGGGTGGCAACGGCCAGCCCTTCGTACGCAGCCGCCAGCGCGCTTGCAGGTATCTCGAGCTCCGACGGCTGCCCGCATTGCCAGCCGTCGAGCCGCTCGGTGAGTTCTATCAGCGCTTCGTCACCACGCGCGCGCACGTCATCGATGATCCCGGCGACCGTAGCCGCAACCGCTGGCTCCTCACGGAGCTGCAGATCGAGCAACGCATCGAGCTGCACTGCAAAATCCGCGTCGTGCGTGGAAAGCCTGCGCATCAGGCAGCCACGACTTCCCGCAGCGTGCTGACAAGATTTTGCACGAGGTCGAACTTGGTCTTCTGCGCCGCCCGATTGACGATCAGCCGTGTGCTGATATCGGCGATGGTTTCCCGCGCGCTCAGCCCGTTGGCCTTCAGCGTATTGCCGGTGTCGACGATGTCGACGATAAGATCCGCCAGCCCCATGATCGGCGCGATCTCGATGGCGCCTGCCAGCGGGATCAGGGTGACGTGGCGGTTGATGCTTTCGAAGTAGGTACGGCTCACGTTGACGAACTTGGTACCCACACGCAGTGGGCCATCACCCAACTCTTCACCTTCCGGCATGGCCGTCATGAGCTTGCAGCGGCCGAGGCCGAGATCGAGCCGCTCGTAGAAGCGCGCGCCCTGGCCGTACTCCAGAATGGTGTCTTTGCCCGTGATGCCGACGTCCGCCGCACCGTACTCAACATAGGTGGGCACATCCGAACCGCGCATGACGATGAAGCGGTGTCCGCCAGTCGCCTCGAACACAAGCTTGCGGCTGGAGTGAATGTCTTCCAGCGGTTCGATACCCGCCGCCGCAAGTAGAGGCAGACATTCTTTGAGGATGCGCCCGCGGTTGAGCGCGATGGTCAGTCCCATAGTGATCGTTCTCGGCTCAGCGGATGCGCGCCACGTCGGCGCCCAGCAGCGACAGCTTCTCTTCGATGGTCTCGTAGCCCCGATCGATATGATAAATACGATCGATGACCGTCGTCCCTTCCGCCACCAGCGCCGCCAGCACCAGGCTGAATGACGCCCGCAGGTCGGTGGCCATGACAGGCGCGGCGCGCAGCGACTCGACGCCATGCACGACCGCCGTGGAGGAATTCACGAGCTCTATGTTGGCGCCCAGCCGGTTCATCTCCTGCACGTGCATGAAACGGTTCTCGAAGATGGTCTCGGTCACCCGTGCCTCGCCGTCGGCGACCGCGTCCATGGCCATGAACTGCGCCTGCAGGTCGGTAGGAAACCCCGGATACGGGGCCGTATCAATATCCACTGCCCGTGGCCGTGCGCCGTGCATATCCAGGCGGATGCAGCCGTCGCCACAAGTAACGTCCGCACCCGCCGCCCGCAGCCGCTCGAGCACCGTACCCATGGTGCCGGCGTCAGCTCCAATCAGTTCGATCGCGCCCCGCGTTGCTGCGGCGGCTGCCAGGTAGGTTCCCGCCTCGATGCGATCAGGCATCACCCGGTACTCAGCGCCATGCAACGCCTCTACCCCTTCGACTTCTATAGTATCCGTGCCATGGCCGCGGATCTTCGCGCCCATGGCAATCAGGCACTGCGCCAGGTCGATGATCTCGGGCTCCTGTGCGGCATTGCGCAACACCGTGCGTCCGTCAGCCAGGGTCGCCGCCATGAGCAGATTTTCCGTACCGCCTACGGTGACCATTTCCATATGGATGTCGGCGCCCCGCAGACGCTCCCGCACACGGCCCTGCACGTAGCCGCCGTCCACAGAGATCTCGGCGCCCATGGCCTCGAAACCCTTCAGATGCTGGTCCACCGGGCGGGCGCCGATGGCACATCCCCCAGGCAGCGATACCTCAGCGGCCCCGAAACGCGCCAGCAAGGGGCCCATCACCAGGAACGACGCGCGCATGGTCTTGACCAGTTCGTACGGCGCCTTCAGGGAGCGGACATTACCGGCACACACCTCCACGGACAGGTGCTCATCCACCAGCACTTCAGCGCCCAGGCATCCCAGAAGCTCGATCATGGTGGTGACGTCGTTGAGGTGCGGCATGTTGTCGATGCGCACCGGCTGCTCGGTGAGGAGGGTCGCGGCGAGGATTTTCAGCGCCGAGTTCTTGGCACCAGACACCTTCAGACGTCCGGCCAGCGGCTTGCCACCTCTGATCTGCAGTTTATCCATTGCGCAGGCTGAGCTCAGGCGGGCGGGTTTGCGCGAATGGTAACGGCATGCAGCCGACCATCGCTGATCATGTCTTCGATACAGGCGTACACCGTGCGCTGACGATCCACCCGGCTCATGCCGTCGAAAAGCGCGCTCGTGACCTCGATGAGGACGCGATTGCCTTCCAGCAACACGTCCACCTCGGCACCAGCCACCTGCGCCTGCACTGCCGACTCGATTGTCCTGGCAAGATCGTCACTCATCGTTGAGCAAAAACTCCTGTAATCCTGAAACGACAATGATCTTACGCAATTCAGGAGGCACGTTGGAGAAATGTACGACCTTGCCTTGATGAAACGCGTAGCGGTACCAGGCCACCATGGCGCCTACCGCCAGGCTACTGGAGTAGCTGAGCCCACCCAGATCGATCTCCACCTCGCCTTGGGCGGCGTCGATTAGGCGCTCACCTTCGGCACGCGTGGCAGCAAAGCCACCAAAGCGCACGCGACCGTGCAGGCGACGCCCGTCGAAGCGGCTGTCTGCTGCCTGCTCGCTCACACGCCGTCCGGGTCGTCTGCGCCGGGCGCCAAGGCTTCCTGCTGCTTCTCTGCCTCTTCGGCCAGTACCTCACCCCATGCGTCGATGACCTTATCCATGTCCCGGCCATACTTCGGGTCTTTCACGGCACTCTGAAACTGGCTGCGGTAGGTGAGTCCGATATTGACCCCGCCCGCCATGAGGTTACGAATCTTCCACACGCCATCAGTATCCCGGCCCATGGAATAGTCCACCGGAAACACACCGCCCGATCCTGTGCGAATTTCCATTTGCACGTTGCGCCGATCTTCGCGCTGGGGATCACCCTGAGGGTCGAGCACAGTCACTTCGCCGTCGCCAAACTCCGTCAGCGCAGCGGCGTACGTACGCAACAGGCCCCACTTGAACACCTCCACGAAGCGCTCCTGCTGGGCAGGTGTGGCACGTTTCCAGTGCGGGCCCATCACGCCACGGGCGAAGCGCGGGAAGTCCACCACCGGCTCCAGGGTGTCGTGCACCGTACGGTAGAAGCGATCCGGGTCTTCGTCGATGTAGCTCCGACCTTCTTCGATCACCGCGAGCAGGTCGTTGGAGGCTTTGCGCACCACATCTTCAGGCGTAGCGGTACTGGCAAACGCCGCGAAGGGCGCCGCGAATAACAAAGCGATAAACAACCTTTTCACCAGGGATGTTCTGAAAGGAATTGAACGCCGCATAAAAACCATCTTCACTCAGCCTTTTCCAAAGTTCGACAGAAATTGTCCGATCAGGTTCTCCAGCACGATCGCGCCCTGAGTTTCGACGATTTCATCGCCATCGCCGAGCATCTCCTCATCGGCACCCGGCACCAGGCCGATGTATCGCGCACCGAGAATGCCTTCGGTGAGAATCTTTGCACCGGTGTCGATGGTCAGCGTGCCGGGGGTACCGTCGATTTCAAGCGTTACGATCGCTTCGCCAAATTGCGTATCGACGACAATGCTCTGCACCCGGCCGATGGTGACACCCGCCATGCTGACTTTGGAGCGCGCCCGCAGGCCGGCCACATCGTCGAACCGGGCGGTGAGTTTGTAGGTCTCGTCGCTGCGCGAGACGTTGATGCCGCTGACCTGCACGATCAGAAAAATCGCCGCCAGCACGCCCGCGAGCACGAAGGCGCCGACGCTGATCTCGATGGTTCGCATGCGCATTAACGAAAATCTCCGTACATGAGTAGGGTGAGAAAGAAATCCATGGCAAGCACCAGCACCGACGACATCACCACGGTGCGCGTGGTCGCCAGGCCCATACCTTCGGCGGTAGGCTCACAATCGTAACCCTGAAACACCGCAATCCAGGTGACCACAAGGCCAAACACCACCGCTTTGACCATACCTTTGCCGAGGTCCTGCCATAGCTCAACCGTGTTCTGCATGCCGCTCCAGAAGCCGCCGGGGTCGGCGCCAAGCCAGTGGATACCAACCACCACGCCGCCATAGATTGCTACTGTGTTAAACAGCATCGTCAGCAGCGGCATGCTGATGAAACCGCCCCACAACCGAGGTGCGACAATGCGCCGCAACGGGTCGACACCCATCATCTCCATGATGGAAAGCTGCTCGGTGGTTTTCATCAGACCGATCTCGGCGGTGATGGCGGATCCCGCCCGGCCGGCAAAAAGCAGCGCTGTTACCACCGGCCCCAGTTCCCGCAGGAGCACCAGCGCAAGCCCTACACCCACCGCATCCTCCGCTCCAAAGCGGGCAAGCTGGGTATAGAACTGCAGCGCGATCACAGCACCAATGGCAAAACCGCTCAGCACGATGATCACGACGCTCAGCACGCCAATGTAGTAGACCTGACGAACGATCAACGAGACGTCCGACCAGCGCGGCAGGCGAGCTATCGCCATGGCCCACATCATCGTCGCCCGCCCCAGGCCCTGCAGCCAGCGCAGGGTCTCGGCACCGATGCGTCTGAGCGCGTGCTCCATCAGACGTCCTCGCTCAGAAGATCGTACTTGAGGTCGTCCGCCGGATAATGAAACGGCACCGGGCCGTCCGGGTCGCCGCGCATGAACTGTGTAACCCTGCGCGAGGGATGTTCGCGCAGCTTCTTGGGCGGACCCTCGCCGATGACTTTGCCGTCGGCCAGCACGAACACGTAGTCGGCGATTTCGACCGTTTCATGAATGTCGTGACTCACCAGCAGCGACGAGGTCCCGAGGGCCTCGTTGAGCTGGCGGATGAGCGTCAGAATCACACCCATGGAAATCGGGTCCTGTCCGGTGAACGGTTCGTCGTACATGATCAGGTCCGGGTCCAGGGCGATCGCCCTCGCCAGCGCCACACGGCGTGCCATACCACCGCTGAGTTGGCTCGGCATCAGATCCCGTGCACCGCGCAGGCCCACGGCGTTGAGCTTCATGATCACCAGATCACGAATGGTGTCCTCCGGCAGATCCGTGTGCACACGCATGGGAAACGCAACATTTTCAAACACGTTGATGTCGGTAAACAGCGCCGAGGATTGAAATAGCATGCCAATGTCGCGCCGCGCTTCGAACAGCTCCGAGCGTGACATGCGGCAGACATCCTTGCCGTTGAGATACACAGCACCAGAATCCGGGCGTACCTGACCGCCAATCACCCGCAGGAGGGTCGTTTTGCCGGTACCACTTGGCCCCATGACGGCGGTTATACCGCCACGCGGCACCTTCAGGCTCAGATGGTCGAACACGACCTTTTCACCGCGCGTGAGGCACAGATCATCGATCTCGATGAGATACTCTGTCTGCTGAGCCGCGGCGGGCCCGGTCGTACCCGCGTCCAACTCAACCGTCTCCGGCTCTTGCGATTCTGTCATCGGCGTTCCATGCCCGGCGGCCTGCTCGTGCCACGCCTGCAGCACGGCGAAAATAAGCGCCCTTCCGGGGCGCGCGCCGGGTTCCTGTCTGATTTCCTTTATTATCGTTGTTTTTTCAGGCCCAAGTCGATCCGTGACCGCCTACATGTGCAACAGTTCCAGGGCTGGTGCGCCGAGGACACTTTTCCCCTAGAGTGCGCTATCCAACCTGCACCGAAACTGAACGCAGCCGCCCGCCCCCGAAAACATGTCAATCTGGCTCCCCATATCCGGCACCATTCTAGGTTTCATCGCCCTGATCTGGAGCGCCGACAAGTTTCTGTCCGGTGCGGCAAGCACGGCCAGCAACCTCGGGGTGTCGAAAATCATCATCGGTCTGACGGTTGTCGCGCTGGGCACCTCTGCACCCGAGATTCTGGTGTCGTTCTTCGCCGCACTGGACGACAACCCGTTGCTCGCCGTTGGCAATGCCATCGGTTCGAATATCGCCAATATCGGCCTGGTGCTCGGCATCACCGCCATCGTCGCACCGCTGCCCTTCTCCCAATCTGTGCTGCGTTCGGAGTTACCCTGGCTTCTCGGCGCAACGGCGCTGGCCGTCATTCTGCTGTTCGACCTGCGTCTGTCCCCCTTCGATTCGATACTCCTGCTCGCCGGGCTCGCCTTGATCCTCTACCGACTTGTGGCCGCGCAGCGCAGCGATTCCGTCGATATCCCCGACAGCATCGCTGAAGAGCTCGACGAGCTGCCGGACCTGCCCACGAGTGCCGCCGTATTCTGGCTGCTCGCAGGGCTCATCGTGCTGCTGGCATCGGCGCAGCTGCTGGTGTGGTCGGCAACAGAAATCGCCCGCCACCTCGGCGTCAGCGAGATGATCATCGGCCTGACCATCGTCGCCGTGGGCACCAGCCTGCCGGAGCTCGCAGCCACCGTGGGTTCAGCGCTGAAAGGACATTCGGACATCGCCATCGGCAATGTCGTAGGCTCCAACATACTCAACATCCTTGCGGTGCTCAGCGTTCCCGGTCTGGTAACGCACACCAGCATCGATCCGGTTTCGCTGTGGCGGGATTGCGGCATGATGCTGGCGTTGACCATTGCTCTGGCGCTGTTCGCCTACGGAATCAACTCCCGAGCAGTCATCACCCGTTTCGAAGGCGTCGTGCTGCTGGCCGCGTGGATCGGCTACAACACGCTGCTGATTCAGCAGGTGCCACATTGAAGCCCGCTGCCGGTACTTCCGAGGACATGCCCAAGGACTTTCCGAAGGAAAAGGCCGCGCGTCTTACCGCAATCTCCTTCGACATCGACGGCGTGCTCACGGATGGCCGTATCACGTACACGGACGACGGCTTGGAGATCAAATCGTTTCACGTACAGGACGGCGCGGCGTTGAAGCTGCTGATGGCCAACGGCGTCCACGTGGCGCTCATCACTGGCCGTGAGTCTCCCATCGTCGAGCGCCGGGCGCGCGAGCTTGGCATAGCGCACGTCTACCAGGGTAGCGAGCACAAAGCAGCGGCCTTCGAGGACTTCCTCGGCAAAGCAGGCGCGGAGCCATGGCAGAGCGCGCACGTGGGCGATGATCTGCCCGATCTCGTGCTGTTCGATCAGGTGGGGTTATCGGTGAGCGTACCGAACGGACATCCTACGGTGCAGCTGCGCGCCGACTGGGTAACCAGAACCCGGGGTGGCGAAGGTGTGGCGCGGGAGCTCGCCGAACTGATCCTGAAAAGCCAGGCCAAATGGACCTACTGAAACGCAGCATCACCTTTCTCGGCGCCGTGGCGCTGGTGCTCGCGGTCTATTTTGGCGGGCCAGGGCAGCAGCCGGAGGAACCGGTGGAGACAGGCCTGCCACCGGAACTCGCCGAAGAACCAGACGTCTATCTCAAAAACGCCACCATCACCGAGTTCGAAGCCAGCGGCGCACGAAAGTACGCACTCTTCGCCACCCGGATGGATCGGTTCGACGAAGATGCGCTGACCCGGCTGGTGGCGCCGGAACTGAACATGGACAACCCCGCCGCTGAGCCGTGGGACATGCGCGCCGAGCGGGGCATGATCACCCGCAAACCGGGGGAAGGCCACGATGTGGTGGTGCTGAATGACAATGTAGAGCTCGAGCAGCTCGACCCGCTGACCGGCTTGACCCGCCTGTCGATCCGGTCCGACATGCTCGAAGTGTACCCCCATCGCCAATACGCGCAGACCGACCAGGATGTTATGATCGATACCGAAGTCGGGCGCACGTTGGCGTCCGGCATGCAAGGCAACCTGAAGACCGGGCAGTTGTCTCTGTCTTCAGACCCGGTTCAGCCGGTGCACACGATCGTGCTGCCACAGCAGTTTAAAGAACAGCAAACGACAGACTGATGAGCTTCACAAACGTGCCATTGGCAGCGCTGCTTATCCCGGCAATGCTGTTCCTCGCGCCGGCGGCGCAGGCGCTGCCAGATGACGCGGACAAGCCCATCCACATCACCGGCAAAACGGCGCAGATCGATCAGGTGAAGCAAACACTCGTGTACCGGGGCGATGTACGCATTGACCAGGGAACGCTGCGTGTGGTCGCCGACGAGATGACCGTGGAGTACGAAAACGAGCGTGTAGTGAAGATCGTTGCTCGCGGCACCCCTGCACGCTACCAGCAGCAGCTTGCTGAAAATCAGGGCCACGTGCGCGCCAACGCCAACGTCATCGTCTACCACACCCAGTCCGAAGCGCTGGATCTGGAGGGTGGCGCGCGCCTGCTGCAACACGGTAACGAGCTGACCGGGGAGCGTATCCGCTACGACATCGTGGAGGGCAAGGTGGACGCGCAAGCCACCGGAAACGGCCCGGTACGCATGATTCTTCAACCGGCCCGCATGTTCCGTTGACAGCGCTCACCGCCACCGCGCTGAAGAAGCAATACGGCGCGCGCATCGCTGTCGAAGATGTGAGCCTGGCAGTCAACACCGGCGAGATCGTCGGGCTGCTCGGGCCCAACGGCGCGGGCAAAACCACCTGCTTCTACATGATCGTTGGCCTCATCCGCCCTGACGCTGGTCGCATCGCCGTCAACGACACGGACATCACCCGTTCGCCGGTGCACAAGCGCGCGCGCCTGGGCCTTGGCTACTTACCCCAGGAAGCCAGTGTCTTTCGCACGCTATCTACCGAAAACAACCTAAGAGCGGTGCTCGAGCTGCGCCGAGACCTGTCCCGCAAGCAACGCTTGGCCATGCGCGAGCAGTTGCTGGCGGAATTCCATCTTGAGCACGTGCGCAAGTCACGAGGAGAGCAGCTCTCCGGCGGCGAGAGGCGACGGCTGGAAATCGCGCGAGCCCTGGCTACTCAGCCCCAGTTCATCCTGCTCGATGAGCCGTTTGCCGGCGTCGACCCTATCTCCGTTGCGGACATCAAAGCCGAAATCAAGAGCCTTGCAGATCGACGTATTGGCGTACTCATCACCGACCACAACGTGCGTGACACGTTAGACATCTGTGATCGCGCTTACATCGTTAGTGAAGGGCACATCATTGCGGAAGGTGAGCCTCTTGCCATACTGGCGGATGAGAAAGTCCGCAACGTCTATCTCGGAGAAGGATTCAAACTCTGAAGCAATCGCTCTCTCTCAAGCTCGGCCAATCGCTGACCATGACGCCGCAGCTGCAGCAGGCTATCAAGCTGCTGCAGTTGTCCGCGCTCGACCTGGAGCAGGAGATTCAGGACCGGATAACCGACAACCCGATGCTGGAGCTGGAGGAGGACGACAGCCCGGCAACGGCGGAACGCGCGCCGACCGATAGAACCGACGCGGAGGTAGACGGCGAGCGCGCCGACATCCCTGAGGATCTGCCAGTCGATAGCCAGTGGGACGACGTCTACCAGAGCCTCGGCAGCGCTGGCTCGGTGGCCAACGGTGCTGCGGACGATTGGGACCCGGACGGCCGTACCACCTACGAAGAGAGCCTCGCCGATCACCTGATGTGGCAGCTCAACCTGACACCGTTCAGCGCCACCGATCACGCCATCGCCACGGCATTGATCGACGCCATCGACGCCGATGGCATGCTCACCGCGGACCTCGACGAGCTGGCGGCAGCCTTCAACAGTGAGGACCCGGACGTCGGCATCGAGGAGGTGATGATGGTGCTGCACCGGGTGCAGCACTTCGACCCCATAGGCGTGGGGGCACGCAGCCTCAGCGAGTGCCTGAGTCTGCAGCTCACGGCACTGGCCGAGGACACGCCCTGGCGCAACGAAGCGCTCTGCGTGGTGCAAGAGCATCTGAACCTGT
The DNA here is from genome assembly GCA_030432795.1 of Gammaproteobacteria bacterium. Lineage (GTDB taxonomy): Bacteria > Pseudomonadota > Gammaproteobacteria > Pseudomonadales > Azotimanducaceae > SYFY01. The sequence continues at coordinate 2,807 of JAUILW010000009.1, read as the reverse complement.
TGGCGGCGCACGATTACAACGGCCTCGGCAAGATCCTGAAGCTCGATAATGAGGCGCTGGGGCAAGTGGTCGCTCTTATCCAGACCCTCAATCCCCGCCCAGGCTCGGTGATAGGCGGGCCGCCACCGGAGTACGTGGTGCCGGAGGTGATGGTACGCAAGGTGGTCAAGGGCGGCACGGCGCGCTGGGTGGTGGAGCTGAATGGCGATGCGGTGCCGCGCGTGCGCCTCAACGAGCAGTACGCCGCATTGGCCAAAGACGTAAAGAGCGGCAAGGACTCGGAGTACCTGCGTGACACACTCGCCGAGGCGCGCTGGTTTCTCAAGAGCCTGGCCAGCCGCAACGAAACGCTGCTGAAGGTGGCCAGCAAGATCGTCGAGGTGCAGCGCGGCTTCCTGGAATACGGCGAGCAGGCCATGAAACCGCTGGTACTGGCCGACATCGCTGAGGCGGTGGATATGCACGAGTCCACCATCTCCCGGGTGACCAGCCGCAAGTACATGCACACCCCACGCGGCGTTTTCGAGCTGAAATACTTCTTTTCCAGCCACGTCGGTACCAGCACCGGCGGCGAAGTATCGAGCACCGCCATTCGCGCCCTCATCAAAAAGCTGTGCGGCGAAGAGGACCCGAAAAAACCATTGAGCGACAGCAAGCTGGCCGCAATACTGGCCGAACAGAACATCAAGGTGGCACGCAGGACCGTCGCCAAGTACCGCGAATCCATGAACATTCCGCCATCCAACGAGCGCAAGCGCCTGGTATGACCACCGACACCTTGCGCAACCCCGTCCCGACCTGCGTTTCCAAGCAAGGAGCCAATGCATGCAGCTGAGTATCACTGGACATCACATAGACGTTACCGAACCGCTCAAGGCCTACGTCACCGACAAGCTCGAGAAACTCGAACGCCACTCCGACCAGATCACCAACGTGCACGTGGTGCTGACCGTGGAGAAGCTTGAGCAGAAAGCTGAAGCCACCGTGCACATCAGCGGTGCGGAACTGTTCGCAGATGCCTCCACCGAGGATCTCTACGCCGCCATCGACCTGCTCACCGACCGCCTGGACCGCCAGCTTCTCAAGCACAAGGAAAAGGCCATCTCCCGTTACCATCAGAAGGGGTAAACATCTCCGTGAGTCTCCTAGCCACCATTCTCGACACACGTTGCACCGCCGTAGATGTCGACGTTTCGAGCCGCAAACGCGCGCTGGAGTGGGTGGGCGAGCGCGTTGCCGAGGTGCATGGCGAGCTGGATGCTGACGAGATCTACGACGCCCTGCAGGCGCGAGAGCGGCTGGGCAGCACCGGCCTGGGGGAAGGTGTGGCCATCCCCCACTGCCGCACCAAATGCACCGACGTCATCGCCGTGTTCGCACGCCTGGAGCAGGCCGTTGACTTCGATGCACCTGACGATGCGGCGGTAGATCTGGTATTCGCGCTGATCGTCCCCGAAGAGGAGACGAGCCTGCATCTCACGGTGCTGTCGCAGCTTTCCCAGGTGTTCAGCGAACCGCAGAACCTCACAGCCCTGCGCCACGCCACCACCGCTGAGGCGCTGCGCAACCAGCTTCTGGAACGGGCGCCCCAGGAAGCAGCATGAGGCTCATCATCATCAGCGGCCGCTCCGGCTCCGGAAAGAGCACGGTGCTGCGGGCGCTGGAAGACGCCGGCTACAACTGCATCGACAACTTTCCAGTGAACCTCCTGCAGTCGCTGGTGCATAACGCCCTGCGCGACCCGACGCAGAAGGACAGCTCCATCGCCGTGTGCATTGACGCCCGCGGTCGCGAGCTGGAGCGCTTCCCGGAGATTCTCCTGTCGTTGGACCGGATGGATGTGGACTGCCAACTCATATTCCTGGACGCGCTGAGCCCGACGCTGGTGAAACGCTTCAGCGAGACCCGACGTCGGCATCCGCTGACCAACGCAAAAACCGATCTCCGGCAGGCTATCGAGGCAGAATCCGCGCTGCTGGAGAGCATCTCCGATCTCGCCGATCTCACCGTGGACACGACCCGGCTGGAGTCCGCCCAGCTGACGGAGCTGATCCGCGATCGCCTGGCCGCCAGTGCCGAGAACCGCCTATCGCTACTGTTCCGGTCATTCGGCTTCAAGCACGGCGTGCCGGTGGATGCCGACTACGTGTTCGACATTCGCTGCCTGCCAAACCCCCACTGGGTGGACGCTCTGCGCCCCCTGACGGGCCTCGACGAGCCTGTGCGACAGTATCTCGGCGAGCAGCCGCTGGTGGTGCAGATGTTCGAGGACGTGGCCGGTTATCTGGAGCGCTGGCTTCCGCACTTCGAAGAGAACAACCGCATGTACATGACGGTCGCCATCGGCTGCACCGGCGGCCAGCACCGCAGCGTATACCTGGCAACCCGGCTCGGCGAGCACTTCGCATCGTCGCGCGTGAACGTACTGGTAAGGCACCGGGAGCTCCCCGCACCGCGCTAAGTGCGACCACATTGATCAGCACACTGCTCGCTGCCGACGCAGGTATACTGCCGCCAGCCAGACGGAGCAATCATGCGCACGGAACCGATCAAAGTCGTCAACAAGCTTGGTCTGCACGCCCGTGCAGCGGCGAAGCTCGTGGACGTCGCCAAAGGTTTCGAAAGCCGCATCGAGCTGTTCAAGGGTGCTCAGAAAGCCGACGCGAAGCGGATCATGGCAGTACTCGTGCTGGAAGCGCCTAAGGGTACCGAGCTTGAGCTGCAGGTTGACGGACCGGACGAAGAGACGGCCCTGCAGGCGGTAAGAGCACTGTTCGCCGACCGCTTCGGCGAAGGCGAGTAACAAC
>JAUILW010000362.1 GCA_030432795.1 Gammaproteobacteria bacterium | reverse complement strand
AGGCCGAGAACCATCAGCGCGGTGGCGGGCAGGCGTGACTTTGCTTTGGACCTTGCCACCCGCAACGTCGGCGTGCGGAAGAACTGCGTGGCCGCCATCGGCAGTGGGTTGGCAGCTTGCGCAACGGCGCCTTGTGGCGGCACTTGCGCATCCGGCACGGTTGACGTCGGGAAGCTGCTGGTGCGCCGGTCCCGGGCGGCTACCAGGTGCGGCCGCGCTGCGGGCTCGGTGATGGTGATCTCCTCCACCTCGAGCGGTTCTTCGTAAAAAAGGCGCATGCCCGCAGCGGGCTTGTTGGCTTTGTCCACACGCGCAGGTGTTGCTGCTGCCGGAAAGGCTTCCCGCACAAGCATGGGTACAGGACCGGTCAGCTCCGTGAGCGTGTTGGATATCACGTACAACGTCGTGCCCACGCGCAGGTGATTGCCGGCGTGGAGGTGGGCAATGCGGGCGATGGGCTCTCGGTCGACGAAGATCTGCCCTGCCACGCAGGTGACCCACAGCTCACCGTCGACGATATCGAAGCGGGCAGCATGCTCCGCCTCGTCGACGCTGGCGACCAGCTCGCCATCGAAGCCTTCGCAGAGCACGGCACCCGGAACCAGACGCAGCGAAAGGCTTGCGTCTTCGGTTTCTACATACCAACGAGCCGCTACTGGCGCTGCCGTTCGTGAACCGGGCAAACCGACGATGGGCGCTTCGCGCGTCGGATAATGCAATGTCCTACCCCCGTTGCGATGGATTCTAGCCATCGCATGTATCTATCTGTTCTGTTTAGAGTTCTAAGTTGACTCTTTTGCGCTGCGAGTGGCCTTGGCCAGCCTGCAGTCCTGAGCGTTCTTCTGACGCTTCATGGATGCAAGATACAAAAAAGCAAGGCAAGAAAGAAGTCTTGGCGTACAGTTAGACCATGATTTCTCCTCAACCATTTCTGCTATCGGTCAGCAGTGCTGACAAGGGCTCTGACAAAAACCTTGATAAACAGGTTTCGTACCCGGGCGATCGCCCCGCGATGATCGTGTTCGTCAAGGAAGATTGCCCCACCTGTCGCGAGATCCTTCCCGTGATCAGAGCCGTGCGTCGGCACTTCTCAGGCCACGTAGACGTGCACGTGCTCGGCCAGACTGAGGCAGGCAACGCGGTCCTGACCGAGGCGCTGGGCGAAGTACTCGATGACTCGGCCCTGAAGGTCGCGTACGCCTATGACATCGACACCGTTCCCACGCTCTGCTTCGAAGGCAGTCCGCCGTTGGTGGGATTTGTGCGCGACGAGTGGCAGGCATTCATCGAGGTGCAGTCGCAGGCGGTGGGGCTTGGTGACGCTGATATCGACTGGGCGGGGCTGCCGGCCTGGCGGCCGGGTTGCGGCTCGCTCTCAGCCGACCCGGCCAACGCCGCGCGGCTGCAGGCGGAAGCGGAGAACAGCCCGCTGCGCGCGCGGCGCATTGAGGTTGGTGCGCTGGACGATGAGTTCGAGTTCATGTTCGACCAGGGCTTCAGCGACGGTTTGCCGCTGGTGCCGCCCACACCGGAGCGGGTGCTTCGCATGCTCGAGGGTACCTCCCGCGACCCTCAGGAAGTGATTAGCGTGATGCCGCCGAACATGGGCGACGCCACGGTGGAGAAGATTGCCATCAACGCGGTGATGGCCGGTTGCAAGCCGGCCTACCTGCCGGTGGTGCTTGCCGCAGTGCAGGCGATCTGCACCGATGCTTACAACATCCACGGGGTGATGGCGACCACCATGGGGGCGAGCCCTGTGCTGGTGGTCAACGGTCCCATCCGCCAGCGCATCGGTATGAATATGGGGCTGGGTGCGCTCGGTCAGGGTAATCGCGCCAATGCCACCATCGGGCGGGCGGTGCGCCTGGCGGTACGTAACATCGGCGGCGCGCAGCCCGGCGGCACGGAGCGCTCGACGCTTGGTAACCCGATGAAGTTCACCATGTGCTTCGCCGAGTGGGAGGAGCGCAGTCCCTGGGAGCCGATGCATGTGGAGCGAGGCTTTGATGCGGGTGAGTCGGTGGTGACGCTGTACACTGCCACCAGCGGCCCCGTGCTCATGGTCGATCAGACCTCCCGTACAGCACCGCAGCTTGCCGGTTCTTTTGGCCTCGCGTTGGAGTCCATCTTCGGGCCCAAACAGCACTACGCCTCCGACACCCTCGTGGTCGTGTGCCCGGAGCACATCGACACGTTTGTGCGCGATGGTTACTCCAAGGCGGATATCCGCGCGCGCATCCAGGAGGTTACCGCACGGCCGATCAGGGAACTGCTGGAAAACGAGGTGTCCGGCACGGGCTTTCCGGCCAAGTTTGCTGAAGGCAAGAGTGCTGAGGACCTCGAGCGTCTGGTGCCGAAGTTTCGATCTCCGGAGGATATACATATCGCGGTGGCAGGCGCCGACGCCGGTAAATTCTCCGGCGCATTTCACGGCTGGGCGATCGGCGACATCGGATCACGCTCGGTGTCGCAGGCGATCGATCCGTTTTTCTAACCGGTCCCGTTAAGGAGGGCTCATGACGGTCATACTCGACCCCACCAACGAGCGCGTTCCAGTGACAAGGCAGGTCACCGAGCGCAGCGGTGCTATTCGCGGCACGGTGGCGTTTCTCGACATCTCCAAACCGCGCGGCAACGTGCTCATCGACCAGATGCAGACGCTGCTGGCCGAGCGGTTGCCGGACGTTGAGTTCAAGCGCTATGCCAAGCCGACGTTCACCAAGCCGGCACCCGACGCGCTGCGCGAAGAGGTGCGCGAGGCGGCAGATTTCGTCATCGAGGCGCTGGCTGACTGAGGCTCCTGTACCACGTGCAGTTTGCATGACACGGTATGGTTCGAGATCCAGGGCGTGCCCTCGGTATCCATCGCCTCGAGCGAGTTTCGTGATGCTGCGGCCACCCAGGCCAAAGCGCTGGGCATGCTGGATGCGCGCTGTGTGTTTGTCGAGCATCCCATCCAGGATGCGACAGACGATGAAATGCGTGCAAAAGCAGACGCGGTGATCGACGAGGTCGTACGCGCGCTGACCGCCTGACGCGTTGTGCGGCTGGAGGGCGCTCAGCCCTCCAGTCCGTCCAGGTATTTTTCGGCGTCGAGAGCTGCCATGCAGCCGAAGCCCGCCGAGGTAATGGCCTGCCGGTAGACGTGGTCAGAGACGTCTCCGGCTGCGAACACTCCAGGCAGGTTGGTGGCCGTTGCGTTGCCGTCGATGCCGCTTCTGGTGCGGATGTAGCCGCCCTGCATCTCCACCTGGCCGGCAAAGATCCCGGTGTTGGGCGTGTGGCCGATGGCGATGAATACGCCTGCCAGGTCGATCTCCCGCGGCTCACCGGCGGTGCTCTCCACGCGCATGCCGGTCACCCCCATGTCGTTGCCGAGCACTTCCACCAGGTTGTGATTCCACACGAACTCCACGTTCTCCCTGGCGAAGAGCCGGTCCTGAAGAATCTTCTCAGCACGCATTTCGTCGCGGCGGTGCACCAGATACACCTTGCTCGCGATGTTTGAGAGATACAGCGCTTCTTCGGCGGCCGTGTTGCCGCCGCCGATCACGGCAACCACCTGATTTCGGTAGAAAAAGCCGTCGCAGGTGGCGCAGGCGCTCACCCCTTTGCCCTTGAACACCTCTTCGCTGTCCAGGCCCAGATAGCGGGCGGATGCACCGGTGGCGATGATCAGCGCATCGGTAGTGTAGGTATCCTGATCGCCGATCAGCTTGTGCGGTGTGCTCTGCGGGTCGCTGGAAAGCTCGGCGGTGTGGATGTGATCGTTGACCACCACCGTGTCGAACCGCTCAACGTGCTCAGCCATCTGCATCATCAATTCCGGCCCCTGCAGGTCCGCGGTGCCGCCCGGCCAGTTCTCCACCTCAGTGGTGGTGGTGAGCTGGCCGCCCACCTCCACGCCGGTGATGAGCAGCGGCTTCAGATTCGCGCGGGCTGCGTACAGAGCGGCGGTATAGCCGGCGGGGCCGGAACCCAGCACGATGAGCTTGTGGTGGTTGGACATGTCGAGGCCGATGCTGAAAGGCCGGGGATTGTAGTGC
>JAUILW010000361.1 GCA_030432795.1 Gammaproteobacteria bacterium | reverse complement strand
GGTCCGGTGCGCGCCGGCGTTTACGCCATGGTCGGCGGCGGGGCGAGTTTCACTGAAGAGGAGAAACACCGATGAGTCTGGTTTATGCAGGCGTGCTGAGCCATGCACCGGGCATGACCGGTCGCGCGGATATGGTAGAAAACACCGCTGCACGGGATGCGCTGTATGCTCACCTGGACCAGCAGCGACAGGAGATCGAGGCTGCCGATGCTGACGCCCTGATCGTCGTCGCCGCGGAGCACTTCGCTAACTTCTTCATGAACAACATGCCGGCGTTCTGCATCGGCATGGCTGACAGCTATACCGGCCCTATCGAAGACCCGGTATGGCTGAAGATCGACCCGGTAACCGTGCCGGGCTGTGCGGATCTGAGCGCGCGCCTCATCCGCGAGGTGCAGCAGACCGTGGATGTGGCCTATGCGGAGGAGTGGCGCTTCGATCATGGCATCAGCGTGCCTCTGCACTTCCTCACGCCGCGCTATGACATGCCGGTGGTACCGGTAAACATCAATTGCCAGGGCCCACCGCTGGCGCCGCTGCACCGGGCCTGGGCCTTTGGCGAGGCGCTGCGTCGCGCCTGCGATGCGGTTCCGGAGAAGATCGCCCTCGTGGGCACAGGCGGCATCTCGCACTGGCCGGCCACCCCGGACTCCGGCAAGATCAACGAAGCATGGGATCGGCAATTCTTAGATCTCCTGATGCGTCAGGACAAGGCGGCGCTTTTGGCGTACACCGACGAGGAGACCTACCGCGACGGCGGTCAGGGCGGTTTCGAGATACGTACCTATCTGGCCGCTGCGGCGGCGGCGGGCGGGCCGGGGCAGCTACAGTTCTACACGGCGGAGCTGCCGATCTTTGCCGTTGGCTGTACGGTGGCGCGATTCGATATCGCCTGAGCCTTGCGCTCGCCGGCGTGCTGCTGCTGGTCGCGTTGCCTGTGCTTGCACACAACGTCAGCGCAGCCGATCTGGCGCGGCTGGACGGGCAGGGTGGTACGCAGTACGCATTGTTCGTGTATCTCGGTGCCAAGCACATGGTCACCGGCTACGATCACGTGCTGTTCCTGCTGGGCGTCATGTTCCTGCTCACGCGCACTTCCTCGGTGCTGCTGTATGCGAGCCTGTTTGCCATCGGCCACACCGTCACCCTGCTTGCCGGCGTGCGCTTCGCCTGGCAGGTGGACCCTTATCTTGTGGATGCGTTGATTGGCCTGAGCGTGGCCTACAAGGGCTTCGACAATCTGCAGGGCTGGCAGCGCTGGTTCGGCCGCTCGCCCGACGGCCGGTTGATGGTGTTGGGATTCGGATTGATCCACGGTCTGGGCCTTGCCACAAAACTGCAGGACTTTCCGTTGGCCGATGAGCACCTGGTTGGACACCTGCTGGCGTTCAATCTCGGTGTGGAGCTGGGCCAGATTCTGGCGCTTGCGTGCATTGTGCTGGCGCTGGGCTGGGCCTCCTACCTCGGCTGGCGCACACACCTGACGCGACCGGTGAACGTGGCGCTGGTGTTCGCTGGCCTTACGCTGTGCGTCTGGCAGCTTGTTTCCGGCTATCTGTGAATGGCATGGCCTGAATGAGCGCTGGCTTATCCCTTGTCGATACCTGCGTGGTGTTTGCGGTGATGGCCGCGGTGACCTGGCTGGGCCACAGGCTCAGCGGCAGCATCAGCGATCGGCGCGGTTTCTTCGAAGCCGACGGCGGTTTGCCCTGGTGGGCGGTGTCGGCGAGCATCATCGCCACGCTGGTAAGCTCCGTGACATTCATTTCGGTTCCGGCGGCGGTGTTCCGTGACGGTGGCGACCTGACGTACTTTCAGGTGGTGCTGGGCCTGGCGATCGGCAAATTTTTCATCGCCTGGTTACTTGCGCGCCCGTACTACGCCAGCCGCGGTGTTGCCACCACCTACGAGTACATCGGTGCCCGCATGGATCGGCGCACTGGAGAGTGCTCCATGGTGCTGGGATTGCTGCTCGGAATCATCAACAGCGGCGTCAAGCTGCTCACGGCTGGACTGGTGCTCGATGTGATCACCGGCTGGGGGCTGCCTTTGTGCACCTTTGTGGTGGTGGCGTTCAGTGTGCTGTGGAGCATTCTGGCTGGAATCAAGACCGTCATCTGGACGGACTTTCTGCTTTTCGTGCTGTTTGCCGCAGGAGCGGTGTTCGCACTGGTGTTTGTGGCGTTCAAGATCGACCTGTCGCTTGCTGAAGCGTTTACCCGGCTCGATGCGCAGGCCAAGCTGGTGCTCTTCGATTTCTCCACCGATCCCACGGTTCGCTACACCATCTGGGCCGCCATCATCGGCTCGATCGGCCTGTCCATCGCCCTTGGCGCCACACAAGGCACCTGGCAACGCGTGCGCGCCTGCCGCAGCGTTGCGGACGCGCGACGGGCCTACAACTACTCGGCGTTGTTCTATGTGATGCATCTGTTCGTGCTTGGCATCGGCTTGGCCCTGGTGCTGTTCTACGAACAGAACCCGTTGTCGGCATCGATGGTGGAGCAGCTCACCGCCGCGCCGGATCGCATCTTTCCCTACTTCATCGTCACGGAGATTCCGGTGGGGGTGTCGGGGCTTTTCATCGCCGCGATCTTTGCGGCGGCGATTTCCACTCTGGATTCGTCTCTCACCGAGAGCGCTGACGTCGCGGTGCGGCATGTCTACGAGCCGTGGTCGGGGGCTCGCAGCGAGAAGCACTACCTCGTGATATCACGCGTAGCGGTGGCGGCATGGGCGGTCGTCTTCTGGGGCGTGTCCCTGCTGTTCAGCCGTTACTCTGCAGAAGGGTTGCTGGATCTGACGTTCAAACTGCCCAACTATCTGTACGGGGCGATATTCGCAACGATCGTGCTGGCGCGGTTCGGCGTTGGGGGATTCTGGAGTTGGACAGCAGGGTTTGCCGCTGCCTGTATTGCGGTTGCCTGGCTGGCGGCGGAGCAGGTCACCTTCTTTCTGTGGTGCCCGATTTCTGGCGTCGTGATGATCTTGGTGGTGTGGATGCTGGACCGCAGCCCGCTGGAGCGATCAGGCGTGGTGCTCAGCGGCCCTTCAGCCGGTTGATGATCTGCTGCATGAGGCGCACCTTCGGTTGGTTGAAGGTGCGAGCGAGCTGAGCGTTGTCCACGTTTACGAAGTTCACCGGCAACGTGGCCCCTGGTGTACTCCCGGCATTTGCTCGCATCAGGTATTCGGTTTGGAACCAGGCGTAATCATCGAATGGCCACGTCCAGCAGTTGGTTTCCCGGTACAGCGCTTCCAGCGTGCGGGCGCGCGTTAGATTCGTGCTGCGTGAGATGTATTCAAACGATTGCGATGCGAGCGTTTTCGCAAAGAGATTGGCCGAACGATCGCTGACGTATGCTGAATGCCATACTTCCAGACGCATCTCAGCCTGAAGAGACTTCACGGCCCGATACACCTGCACATGTTCCTCGTGCCCGTATTCCCCCCACGGGTTGTGGGTAAGCACGGTCTGGCCGGGTTCGAGGGTTTCCCGCAGGTACTGCTGGAGCGTCAAAAAGTTATTGGCGTAGCGCTCGCCATCGAAGCCCGGTAACGCCCGATCGGTGCGGGAAAGTTGCAGGCCATGATCTGAGGATTGCGGGTCAGCCCAATCGGCGCACTGAAATGCCACCGATTCCGTCAGGCCCACAAAGCGCGCGTTTGGCAGAGGAAAGCGTTCCTGTGCAAGACGTCGGCCCTGAGTCCAGTCTTCCCTACCGGGAACGTCGAGATAACAGATGTGGACGCTGGCGACTTCGTCGATGACGGAGCTGAACCAGAGGATCTCATCATCCGGGTGCGCCACGACCAGCGCTGCCCGTGAGAAGTCGTGGTCGATCACAGGCGTCAGTTACCTGTGGCGTAGCCCAGAGCGTGCATGGCTTCGGCAAAGGTGGATTCGATACGTTGGACGCTGCGCTCAGAGAGTTCCTTTCGCCAGCCTTCCACTTCGCCTTTGCGCATGAAGAATCCCTTCTTGCCTTTCTCGCCGGGGAACGCCTCGGCGCCGTATTTCTCTTCCTGCTTGCGCATCGAGGAAAAATCGCCGCGCTC
>JAUILW010000360.1 GCA_030432795.1 Gammaproteobacteria bacterium | reverse complement strand
CTGCTCGTACAGAGCAAACGACGGGCGCAGATGGGTGGATGAAGAGGCTCAACGGCGGCTGCAACGGTTCTCGGATCTGCTCAAGCGCTGGAACCGGGCCTTCAACCTCGTTTCGCGCAAGGATGTCTATCGACTGGAAAGCCGGCATGTGGACGACTCGCTGCGGCTTCTGGCTTCGCTCGACAGCGAAGGGCCGCTTCTGGATATTGGCTCCGGTGGCGGTCTGCCAGGCCTTGTCCTTGCCATCGCGCAGCCGCAACGTTCCGTGGTGCTGTTGGATCGGTCGGATCGCAAGTGCAGGTTCCTGATCCAGGCTGCGACGGAACTGGAGCTGACAAACGTGAAGGTTGTGTGTGCGGACATTGAAAGCTTTCAGGCGCCGCATGTCTTTACCTACGTGGTCAGCAGGGCCGTGGCGCCGGCTGATACTGTCTGGCAATGGGCCGAGCCGCTGCTTGCGAAAGCGGGCAAAATGCTCCACATGACCGGTGGCGAGACGATTACCGTGCAGATAAAGGCTTGAAGGCGGAGACAGTGTGACTACTCGGGTTATCTCGGTTGCAAACCAGAAGGGCGGCGTGGGCAAAACCACAACCGCAGTGAATCTGGCGGCATCACTGTCGCTGTCGGGCAGCCCGACGCTGCTTTTGGATCTCGACCCTCAGGGCAACGCCACAATGGGTCTGGGCGTCGACAAAAACGCGGATGCGCCCAACATGTACGACTGGCTGATCGAAGGCCGGCCCTTGAGCGAGGTGGCAAGGAAGTGCGCCGGTAGCGTGCGCGTGGTGCCGGGTAATACGGACCTCACTGCTGCGGAGATCGAGCTGCTTGGCCAGGAGGAGCGGGAAAGCCGGCTCAAGCAGCGTTTGCACCCGGATATGGCAAATTACCGATACGTCATCATCGACTGCCCGCCCTCTCTGAATATTTTGACGATCAACGCGCTGATGGCCTCGCACGGTGTGCTCATTCCCATGCAGTGCGAGTACTATGCGCTGGAAGGCCTGACCGCGCTGCTGGAAACGATCGAAGGGGTCCGCCGCCACGGTAACCCCGAACTCGAAGTCGAGGGCCTGCTGCGCACGATGTACGACCCGCGCAATTCGCTTACCCGAGAGGTGTCGCGGCAGCTCATCCAGCACTTCAGCGATCAGGTGTTTCGCACGGTCATCCCACGCAACGTGCGATTGGCGGAGGCGCCGAGCCACGGCTTGCCGGCGATACTCTATGACCGGCAGTCGCGGGGTGCGGTGGCATATATGGCACTGGCTGGTGAGATCAAGAGAAAATATGCAGAGCACAAACAGGGGTAGGTAAACGATGAGCAGCCGACGCCTTGGTCGCGGATTGGATGCGCTGCTGACGAAAGCCGGTGGTGATAAAGCCGGCGGTGAGGATGCACAGAACTCCGAAGCCGTCGTTGTAGGTGAACGCACACCCGCGGGTGAGCATCGCCTGGTACCAATAGACCAGATTCACCGCAGCCCCTATCAGCCTCGCAGAACCTTCGACCAGGCGGCGCTGGCTGAGCTCGCCAACTCCATTCGCCATCAGGGTCTACTGCAGCCAATCGTGCTGCGGCCGAGAGCGGTCGGAGGATACGAGCTGATTGCTGGGGAGCGCCGCTGGCGCGCCGCACAGCTTGCTGAGCTGGATGCGCTGCCGGCGCTGATTCGTCAGGTCAGTGACGAGCAGGCATCGGCACTTGCGCTCATCGAGAACATTCAACGGGAAGACCTCAAACCCCTGGAGGAAGCTCAGGCGCTGGTGCGGCTGCGCGAAGAGTTCAGTCTTACCCATGAAGAGGTCGCCGAAGCGGTCGGCAAGTCGCGAACGGCGGTAACGAATCTCATGCGGCTACTGAATCTGGCCCCCCGTGCACGCATGCTGCTCGAATCGGGTGCGCTGGAAGCCGGTCATGCAAGGGCACTGCTGGCGCTGCCGGATACGTTGCAGGATCAGGCGGCGCAGGAGGTGGCAAACCGGAAGCTGTCGGTCCGCCAAACAGAGCAGCTGGTGAAGCGTCTGTTGAGTGCTAGCAACAGCCGGCAGGTGGCCAAACCGCCGAAAGATGCCGACACAAGGGTGCTCGAACGGGAGCTCAGCGAGAAGCTGGGAGCGCAGGTGACGATCGACCATGCAAGCTCTGGTAAGGGTACGCTTACGATACGCTACGGAAATCTCGAACAGTTGGATGGTGTGTTGCGACATTTCCGCTGAAATACATTTTGATTACCTCGTTTTTCGTTGAACGAGATACCACCCGTCCCTATAATACGCGCCGCTTTTGACGCGGGCTGAAAGGACATTTTTTCACCTGGCGTCAGTGTCAAGCGATGAGCGAGCAGCTTGAGAACCGTCGGAGAGAATATGCCCGGTGCGTACAAAGTGGTTCTCCTGCAGCTCGCGGTGACCATGATTCTGACCCTCGCGCTCTGGCTCTGGCAGGCAGAGCAGGGCCGAGCGGCGCTCATGGGCGGTTTGTCGATGGTGCTACCCAATGCGTTTTTCGCCTGGGTCACCACCAGGAGGCAATCCGCTGAAGGTGTACTGGTGAACGGTGTGGTGAAGCTGCTGATCGGGCTCGCCCTGATCGCTTTCGCGCTGAAAGCGTTTCAACCACCGCCGCTGGGCTTCTTCACGGGGCTGGTCGGGGTGGTGATTGCACACGCGGTTGGCGGTGCAGTGGTTGATATGACGGTTAAAACGGCGAGAAGCTAAAGGCGGATAGAACACGATGGCTGAGACCACCGGCGAATACATTCAGCACCACCTCACCAACCTGACGTACGGCTATCTGCCAGAGAAAGGCTGGACGTTCGCGCACTCCGCTGACGAAGCGACGGCCATGGGCTTCTGGTCGATCAATGTCGACTCCATGTTCTGGTCCATCGGACTCGGCGTACTGTTTCTTTGGTTGTTCGGTTCGGTCGCGAAACGTGCCACCTCAGGCGTTCCGGATGGTATGCAGAATGCCATCGAGATGATCATTGAGTTCATCCAGGACACCACGCAAAGCATCTTTCATTACAAGAACGACCTTGTCGCACCTCTGGCCCTGACGATCTTTGTCTGGGTGTTCCTCATGAACCTCATGGATCTGGTGCCCGTGGACTGGATACCGATGCTGGCCACAGCTGCCGGCATCAGCCATATGAAGATCGTGCCGACCACCGACCCGAACATCACCATGGCGATGGCATTGAGCGTTTTCGTGCTCATCCTCTACTACAGCATCAAGAACAAAGGCGGCCTCGGCTTTCTGAAGGAGCTGTCCTTGCATCCGTTCCCGAGCGTGTGGGCAATTCCGGTGAACTTCGTTCTGGAATTCGTCACCCTCATCGCCAAGCCGCTGTCTCTGGGCTTGCGGTTGTTCGGCAACATGTACGCTGGCGAGATGATCTTCGTGCTCATCGCGCTGATGTACTCGGCACACGCGCTCGGCCTCAGCGAAGGCATTCTCATGCTGAGCGGCGGTGCTATGCAGCTCGTGTGGGCGCTGTTTCACGTCATCGTGATCACCCTGCAGGCATTCATATTTGCGGTGTTGACCATCGTATATCTCGCTCAGGCCCACGAAGTGGACGAGCACTAAGGCAAACCATCACTCTCAACTTGGAGTCATCATGGAACTAGAAATCTTGAAGTTCGTCGCCGGAGGCCTTTTCCTAGGTCTGGGCGCTATCGGCGCTGCTGTCGGCGTGGGCGTACTCGGCGGCAAGTTTCTCGAAGGCGTTGCCCGCCAACCCGAACTTCTGCCCATGCTGCGCACGCAGCTGTTCATCGTGCTGGGTCTGGTAGACGCCGTGCCGATGATTTCGGTGGGTATCGGTCTCTACGTGGTATTCGCAGTCTAAGCGATCCGCTAACCAGTCACTCAAGAGGCGAGCAATGAACATAACGTCAACGCTCATCGCGCAGTCTGTCGTATTCATCGTCTTCGTATGGATCTGCATGCGCTTCATCTGGCCGGTGCTGATCGAAGCCATGCGCCAGCGGCAGGAAGCGATCGCCGCGGGGCTGCAAGCTGCGGAAGATGCCGATCGGCGTCTGCAGGAAGCCAA
>JAUILW010000359.1 GCA_030432795.1 Gammaproteobacteria bacterium | reverse complement strand
GCCAGAACTACTCGCACCCCACCACGGACACGAGTAACGCGTTGTTCGCGCTGCACGCTGACACCGGTGAGATTGCCTGGCGCACCCAGTTCACGCCGAACGATGCCTACACCGCCGCGTGCAATATCCTGCCGACCAAGCATCCGAACTGCCCCGACCCGGCGGGACCGGACGTGGATTTCGGTGCCGCAACGGTACTCACCCGCAATTCTGAAGGCCGACAAATGCTGGTGGCGGGGCAGAAATCTGCCGAGGTGCACGCCGTAGACGCGGGTACGGGGGAGCGGCTGTGGAGCACCCGGCTCGGCCGCGGTGGCATCATCGGCGGCGTGCACTGGGGGCTTGCGGTGGATGAGGGCCGCGGCCTCGTGTTCGCGCCCAACAGCGATAAGAAAGTGGCGCAGTTTCCATCCCCGGGCGAGCCGGCACCGGGCCTCTACGCACTCGATCTCGATAGCGGCGCGATCCGCTGGCGCTACAGCCGCGCGTCGCGGTGTGATGAGGAACCTTGCGAGTACGGTCTGTCCTCCGCTATCACCGCTGCCAACGACGTGGTGGTGACCGGCAGCATGGATGGGTATCTCGAGGTGTACGCGTCAGAGACCGGCGAACGCCTGTGGTCGTTCGATGCCTGGCGTGATTTCGAGGCGGTGAATGGGGTGCCGACCACGGGTGGTGCGTTCGATGCGCACGGCCCCATGCTGGCGGATGATCTGCTGCTGGTGACTGCGGGCTACGGTTATGTGGGGCGTCAGCGCGGTGGTAACGCGTTTTTGGTGTTCGAAGTGGACGAAGGGTACGGTGGGTCTGATGCCGGTGGCGCCGGTGGGCAGGCTCAGAAAAACAACAACGATAACAAGGGAGCAGACCTATGAAAGTCCTTCTCATCGCAGCGCTCGTCGCCAACCTGTTTCTGGAGACCATGGCGGCGTTGTCGCTCATCGGCGGGCCGGAAGGTCTGAGTGCCGCCGGCACCGGCGGCCAATGGTCCATGCACTACGGCTTCGCGGCGCTGGCCATCGCCAGCGTGTCCATCTGGACCTGGTTTCAGCGCAGTCAGGCAGCGGCGCTGACCGTCGCCCTAGGCACCCTGCTGGTATTCCATTCCGGTCTTGCGGTATCGCTGGCGGCGGCGGGCGACCAGCAGGGCGGTATGGTGGCGCACATCGTTCTGGCGGTGCTGTTTGCGGTGCTGTTCGCCGGGCGCTCGAAGCTCGCCTGAAGGCTCACGCGTCGAGCAGTTCCCGGAGCCGATACTTCTGCACTTTGGTGCTGCTCATGGGCCACTCCTGAACGAAGCGCACCGCTCGCGGCACCTTGAAGCTTGCGAGCTGGCCCTTGCAGTGATCGATGAGTTCCTCCTCGCTTGCCTGCATGCCGGGCTTGAGCTCGATGAAGGCGACGGGTACTTCCTCCAGGCGAGCGTCCGGGCGGCCGATGACCTGCGCGAGCGCCACCGCTGGATGGCGTGAGAGGTGAGATTCGATCTCGAGCGCTGCAACGTTTTCGCCGCCCACCTTGAGCATGTCCTTGAGGCGGCCGTGAAAGCGAATGGCGCCATCCTCATCCAGGCTGCATAGATCGCCGGTGCGAAACCAGCCGTCCGCGAAGGCTTCGGCGTTCTTCTCTGGTGACTTGTAGTAGCCGGAAAACACGCAGTATCCCTTTGCCCACAGCTCGCCCCTGGTGCCGGTAGGCAGGTCTTCGCCGGTGTCCGGGTCGACGATGCGCACTCGGATGCCGGGGAACGGCACCCCGCATGTGTGCAGGCGCTTGTCGAGTGGCTCGTCGGGGTGGTTGAAGGAGATCACCCCGCCGCATTCGGTGAGTCCGTAGGCGCCGGTCTGCACCGCTTGTGGAAAGGCCTCCTGAAAGCGCACCAGCATGTCCACCGGGGCGACGTTGTTGATGCGGCGGATGCGGGAAAGATCGGTGCTTGCGAAGCGCGGGTGGTTGATGAGTTCGTTGGTCACGGTAGGGAATGCGGGGAAGGCTACAGTCACGTGTTCCCGTTCGAGCATGTCCAGCGCTTCGCCGGCTTCGATGTGGGTCATGGAAGCCATGGCCGCTCCCGCATCCGCGCAGGCCAGCATGGGTAGTATGGCTGCCATGTGGAACATCGGCAGCGGCGCCCAGAAGACGTCCTCGGCATCCAGGAAGTAACGGCTGCGGTTCATGTTGATGCCGTTACGTACCAGCATCTCGTGGTCCAGCGGGCAGCCTTTCGGATGCGCGGTGGTGCCGGAGGTGTACATCATGATGGCCGGGTTGCGCACGCTGGTCTGCACACGCAGTGCGTCCACCGCTTCGTCAGATACGCTGCTGGCCAGTGCGACGAACGCAGCTTCGTCGATGAATCCGGCGGGGGCGGAACCGCCCAGCATGACCGCGGCGCGAAGCCTTGGTGCGGCGCCGACCGACAGCGGTGCGCTGCCCTCAGCAAGGCCTGGCAGAGCGGCATGCAGCAGCGCGGCGAAATCGGCGTACTCGCTGATGCGATCTGAGGTGACGATGACTTCGAGGTCTGCGTTCTCCACCACATAGGCCAGCTCCGGCGGCTTGTAGCGGGCGTTCATCGGCACAGCGCAGGCACCCAGCAGACAGGTGCCGAGCAACAGCTCCACATACTCCGGGCAGTTGGCCATGAGGATGCCCACATGGCTGCCCTGGCCGACGCCCAGTGCCCGCAGGCTGCGGGCGTGCTGCCAGGCAGCGTCGATGAGCTCGGCGTAGGTGAGCCTGCGCTCGGGGAAGATCACCGCTGGCCGATCTGCAAAGCGGTCTGCCGCCCGCAGATACAGGTCTGCCACGGTGGTCACGTCGATGCGGTGTGCCCCGGCCACGGCGCTCAGTCCGAAATCTGCCGGCGTTCGCCCGACACCTGCACCAGCCGCATGTCGGCAATCTGCCAGCCGCGCTCGGCGCTGTAGGTGAGGGTGTCGTAGTAGGTGCCGAGAAAGAGCCACAGGTGGCCATCGGCGCGGGCATGCCAGGCCTGCAGGTAGCTGCTCATGCGAGCGCTGCCGCCGCTGCCGTCGGCGGCGGGTAACCGCAGCTCGGTAATGAGTTGGGTGCCGATGAGGTGCTGGGTGGCGCTGTACTCCTCCAGCGCGCCGCTGACGATGTCCGCCCAGGCATCGGGTCCGGTGACGTCCGGTACGCCGGCGGCGCCCAGGCTGGCGTCCGGTGTGAAGATCTCATGGTAGATGGCGGTGCCGCGTGCGACATCGTCTGCGCTGCCGGTGCCGATGAGGTCGGTGGCGATGGCGTATTGATGGCGCAGTTCCTGGATGCGGCAGCGGGCGCGCCAGGCAGCGTCGGACTGGTCGTTGGTGTGCATGGATACTCCCCTCTCATGTAATGCGGCAAGAAGGTAGCACGGCTGGCGGGCGCTGCTGAACTGCCAGGCGACGCATCGACCCTCAGGTGGCGTCAGCAGACAGCCGCTGCCAGAGGCTTTCTGCCTGGGGCGGCAGGGCACCGATGAGCGCTTCCAGGCGCTCCAGCAACGCGCCCTCGGACGCGAACTGTACCGTGCTGCCGTCGTTGTGATCGACCTCCGTCAGGCCGCGTACCATGCAGCCGCCGGATGCGCGCATGCGCTGCACAACGAGATGGCGGCGAAACGGCGAGTCCGGATCGCTCTGCAGCCACTCGCACGTTGCCGCCAGCAGCGCCTCGTCCGCTGGCGTGTCGAGAAAATCGAAGCTGGCTGGAAACGCGCCAGGGCGATTGTGCAGGCGCCAGAATCCGTCGTCCCTGCGCTCCAGGCGGAACTGCCGATAGCCTTGCGCGTAGGTACCGGCTTGCAGCGGCACAGGGTCTATCAGACCGTCGCCGATACCGGTGTCCACGAGCCAGGGCGTATCCAGCTCTACCCGCAACACGAGATGGTTACCGATCACCTTGTCGCCAAGTTCCTCGCGTCGAACCGCTCCGACAAGGCGGGTAACCTCGAAGCCGATGTTTTCCAGCGCCCAGCCGAGCAGACCGTTCAGTTCGTAGCACCAGCCGCCCCGTCCGCTGTGCACGATCTTGTTGAAGATCGCCTGCGGATCCTGGGAAACCG
>JAUILW010000358.1 GCA_030432795.1 Gammaproteobacteria bacterium | reverse complement strand
GCCATGAGGTCGAGCTGGCCGGCTTCTCCTTCAATCTTCACGGCGTTGGCGCCTGCGCGCATCAATGCCGCCACATCGTCCATCGCCTGCGTGGTGCCGCGGCGGGCGGAGAGAAACGGTATGTCGCCGACAACGAATTTGCCGGGCGCGCCTCGGCGCACCGCGGCGGTGTGCATGGCCATCATTTCGATCGTTGCATGCACTGTGCTGTCGAAGCCGTGCATGACCATGGCGAGGCTGTCGCCGACCAGCAGGGTGTCTACGTCCGTCTGCTCGAGCACACAGGCGCTCGAGTAGTCGTAGCACGTGACCATGGAAATTTTTTCTTGTGCGCGCTTGCGCCGGGCGAAGTCGAGAATATTCATATCCTGGTACCTGTCCAATTGCCCTTGGGGCGGATCAAGTCCGAGATTGCAAGAATCTGGAGCCTGGTTTGTTGGTCACTGCCGCGATAGCGGTCAGCGCCAAAGCCGAGACTAAGATGTGGCGGGGCCCCTGTCCAGAGGTTGAATTCCGGCTGAGCGGACCCCATATAGGCTATCTTGTTGTCATTCTTCCAGGCGCACGACCCGGCTAGAGGGCATCACGGTGAACGGCTCTCGCGCCAGCGTTTCAAGGATGCGCACCCCGTCGCCTCCCAGCCAGGACAGGTCCCGGTCGATCAGCAGCAGCCGGTTTTCGTAGTCGATGCCAATCACATACGCATCGGCGCCGGAAGACTCCACCTGCACGGAGTCGCCACGCTCGCCGGCCAACCCATAGCCGTCAAAGAACGGCAGCACATCGTCCACGGGGATCGAACGGCCCGCTCCCGCGCTCATGGTGCGCGTGTGCCATACCCTCGGCAGGCCCTGAATCGGCGCCTGTGACTCTTCGTTGTCGACCGTCGTAAAGAGCGGCGCGCGCATGACGCTGTTCCGGTAACCCAGGCAGTCGACGTTGCCGGATAACAGATTGCCGATCACCCGGTTGTCGCCCACGCGGATGCCGCCGGCGGTGGAGCCGCTGATTGCGTAGCAGCGGTTGTCGAAGAACCAGTTGCCGACCACGCGGTTGCCGTAAGTGTTGAGTGCTTCGTCGTTGTAGACGGCGAAGTGAATAGCGCCGCCCTCGTTGCGCTTGAAAAGGTTATGGCGGATGAGGCCGAGCTGGCCGGAAAACTGAATGCCGTTGTATCGGGTAGGTTGATCGGCGCCGCGCGAGTAGGCGAAGTGGTTGCCCTCCACCAGGTTGCGCTTGGTGGCGTCGAGCACGAAGGGTGCATCGCTGATGCCCTCGCAATCGTAGATCTCGCCGATCTTCTGCCGCTCGTTGTGCAGGTAGTTGTTACGCAGGATATTGAAGTTGCCGCAGCGGATGCTGAACAAGCTGTGCCGGGCGAACTCGAAGTGGTTGTCGACGATGCGGTTTCGATCGGAGGTCTGCACCACGATGCTGTCGTTGCCCCGATAGAAGGTGTTGCCGCGCACAATGTTGAAGTGGCTTTTCACCAGCTTCAGACCGCCGGTAGTGCCGCGGGCCAATGCCTCACGGAAGTCGTTGTCCTCGATCAGGTTGTGATGTGCATTCTCCAGCCGCCCCCAACCTTGCGAGTCGCGCACGACAAAGCCTTTCACGTGGATGTTCTGAGTGCCGATCAGCCAGATAGCCGGGGCTTCTGGCGTGACAATGTGCACGGCGTCGTCGCCGTAGCGCCGGTAGACGATGGGCGCGCGTGGGGTGCCCGACCGGTTTGGGGCGATCTGCTCCGCATAGGTTCCGGCGCGCACGAGAATGGTGTCGCCCGCCTGCGCTAAACCGTTTGCGTCCGTCAGATTGTTGAAAGCGAGCTCGCGACCACTGCCACAGGCTTGCGAGCGTGGATCGTACTGGGTGCAGGGGTTGCGGCCAATGCGCTGGTCGACGTAGTAGGTTCTGCTGGTCGTGGCCTGTTCTGCTACCGGGGCGATGTCCGGCGGCCCCGGCGGGTTGTAGGTGTCCGGTAACGAAGTGCAGCCCGCAGCCGCCAGAAGCAGTATCGCGCTCGCGTGCAGCCTCAAGGTTCCTCTCCCGGCGTGAAGTGCTCGGCCATGTCCGTTGGTTGGTTGGCGAAGAATCGCTCCATCTGCTCGGAGAGGTAAGCACGCGCTTCTTTGTCGATGAGGCTCAGGTGCTTTTCGTTGATGAGCGTCGTCTGCAGTGCCTGCCATTCCAGCCAGGCCCGCTTTGAGATCTGCTCGAAGATCTCCTGGCCTCGAGGGCCAGGCAGGGGTGGTGCGTCCAGCCCCTCCAGCTCCTCGTCGTACTTTCTGCAGTGCACCGTTCTGCTCATTTACCCGCCATGTCGCTCAAACGAGCCAGCAGTTTAACCGCCGGCACCGACAGGCCGATAGGGCGGTTGTCTCCTGGCTCGTACCACAGGCGCAGATCGGCATCCTGCGTGTGTTCCTGCTTGTCTTTCACCGGCTGCTGAAACGGTGTGATATCGAGATGGAAGTGCGTAAACGTGTGGCGAAATGGCTCGAGTGCTCGAGTTGGCCCGGAGGGTTCGAGCGCAAGCTCTGCGCACACGGCATCAGCCGCGATGTCCTGCGTGCGCATGAGCGGCGACCACAGTCCCCCCCACAGGCCGGGCTGCGGTTGTCGCTCTAACAGGCAAGCACCTTGCGGGCTGGTCAGCAACCACATGGCGGTGCTGCGCACGGGTTTGACCTTCCTGGCCTTTTTCTCCGGGTAGAGGATCTCTTCGCCGCGCGCGTGCGCCAGGCAGGTATCGGCCAGCGGGCAGGAGTCGCATGCAGGGCGTCGCGCGGTGCAAACCGTGGCGCCCAGATCCATGATCGCCTGCGTGTACACATCCGTGTGCCGGTCGGGTGTGTGTGTTTCAGCAAGCTGCCAGAGACTCGCCTGGGTGCTCGCTTTGCTTGGATCGCCGCCTATCGCTTCGTAACGTGCGAGTACGCGCTTGACGTTGGCATCAAGAATTGCCGCGTGTGCCCCGAAGGCGATGGCGCGAATGGCAGACGCGGTTGAGCGGCCGATGCCCGGCAGCGCCTCCAGTGCCTGCTGATCGTTGGGCAGCTCGCCTGCGTGCCGTTGCACGACGGCGATTGCAGCTTTGTGCAGATTGCGCGCACGGGCGTAGTAGCCGAGTCCCGTCCAGAGGTGCAGCACATCGTCGAGGTCTGCTGCGGCAAGGTCGGAAACGTTCGGAAACCTCGCGGTGAAGCGTTCGAAGTAGGGCTTTACGGTGGTTACCTGGGTCTGCTGGAGCATGATCTCCGACAGCCATACCCTGTAAGGCGAGCGGCTTTGCTGCCAGGGCAGATCTTTGCGACCGTGGTGTTTGTGCCAGGCGAGCAGCCGCGGAGCGATGGCTCGGCTCATCGATCCTTGTCGTCCAGCGCGCCGCTGAGTATGTCGAGCAGGGTGCGTGCGGCGTCGCGATACTGCTCCGGCACCTCTTCGTCGATCTTCTCCGCCAGCTTGCTCTTGAGTGCACTACCTTCGCCGCTGGTGAGCGCCCGACCAACGTTCTTCAGAGCCTGCGCATCGTCTAGACGGCAGGTCGGCTCCGCCAGACTGCCGTTGCATTCCGCTGGTATTGGCAGCCCCACGAGCAGAGGGTTTACGTCGAATTGGGAATACGCAGGGTCGTCTCCGAAGGTCAGGCTCACCTGCATGTCCAGGGCATCGCTCGGCAGGTCGTAGGTGCCGTCTGCCATCACCGTGAGATTGTCCAGGGCAAGGTCGAGCCGGTGCGCGTTGCCTTCGGCGCGCCATGCGCCCACGAGGTAGGTGTAGTGCCATGTGTCCGGCCACTTGTCGACGCTGGACGCTTCCTTGCTGAACTGCGCCAGAGCCGCCACTTGTCGTTTGATCTCCGATATGTCGATCTGCCCCTCACCGCCATCAAAACCGAGATCCATGCGCAGGCTGCTGGTGATGGCGGGGATCGTATTGCCGGTGGCGTCGATTGTGCCCTGCGTACGGAGCGCCCCCTGCCAGCGCAGCGGCCGGCCGAGCCAGGCCATGAGAGGTTCTGGCGCAACGCCTTCGAGCGTTGGCTGCAGCTTCCACGTTACCGGCGCGGCCAGGTTCGTGT
>JAUILW010000357.1 GCA_030432795.1 Gammaproteobacteria bacterium | reverse complement strand
GGACGTTGTGGTACCAACAGGGAGTAGCTGCCGTCTGCGGCGTCGAATGCCGTCTTCAGGCCCAGCATCTCGATAAAGGGCAGGGTGGCGAAGTGGTCGATGCGCACAACCATCGGGTGTTCGATTTCCCGCAGTTCGTGCCAGCGCTCGATGTTCATGCGCGAGCGCACCACCGCCTGGTAGCAGGCCATGCGGAAGTCTTCCACTTCGCGAAACTGCTTCAGCGAGTACTGGTTGATCGGCAGGCCGTTACCCATCAGTTCTGCTGCGAGGGCGAGGTAGAGCGTCTGATTGTCATCAGCGCTGCTGCGGGCGGCAAGCTCCGCGACGCTGGCTTTCGCCGCCTTGCCGAAGCCTTGAACGAGATCCGTGCGCTGCGTATCCGAGGTGGGATCGATGAGGTGGCCATCCTGAATCTGCAGCACGCTGTGCCAGTCGAACTCCATGCCGGCGTCCAGCGCGCGCATGGCGTCGGTATGCAGCTCCAGGAGCTGGATGTTCTGCGCGAATGGCCCGGCCTCTGCGCCCCAGGGGTTGGGCGGCTGCCATAGCTCGGCCATCATCGTCGGCCATCCATTCACCTCTCGCGCGGTAGTCACGCCGATGTCGGACTCTGCGAACATGAACGGTGAGACGAGCCCCATGGAGACGAGTTCGCCGTTGCGTTTGAGCATCACCGGAACCATGAGATTCATGCCTGCCTTGGCCCATACACCCACGTTCGCGCCGTTGGCCGACATCTCCTGAAAGCGGCTGATCGACAGATAGGCGTAGCTGCCGTACACCTCGAAACGTTCCTGGATGTCCGGTTGGTTCAGCGGCTCGTTGAGGTAGCGGTCGATCACCGTCTGCATGCGCTGAGGGTCTGCCAGCAGCGGCAGTACTCGATAGGTGGCGTGAGGGAAATCGAACGGACCCACCGGCACCTGAAAGCCGATGGAGCCGGTGGTGTTGTACTGCACCGGACGGTGTTTGCCGGCAAGCTGCCAACGCTTGTTGCGCCAATTGAGGTGCGGCGTTCGAAAACATAGCGTCTCGCCGTCGTCGTAGCGCATGTCAGCTTCAACCCAGAACGGCATCACCGGCTTGAGCGTGTCGATGGTGACGCCGCCGTCGGTGTTCTCCTCGGCCACTTTCAAGCCCAGGGTTGCAACGATGGGCTGATCCTGCAGCCGGCGGATGCGTACGCGCAGGCCGCCCGACGGGTCTCCTGCCAGCAGACGCTGCTCGCCGAGCAGGCCGCCCTGGCGGATGCGCTTCACGTGCATCTGTGCGTTGGTATAGCCCTGATAGCAGGCACGATTTGGGTCCGCCGCGTCGCGCATCTGCTTGAGGTTCAGCGTGTTGGCATGAAACGCGCCCACGAAGCCTTTCTTCGGGTGCAGCATGGTGCGCAGAAACTCGCTGAGCGCACGACCCGCGTCGGCACCTTCACCGCCCAGCACTTTGGGGGCAAACATGCCGAGGCTGTGGCCGAGCAGCGACATCCAGCGCATGGCGGCCCGCGGCAGGTCCAGAAAGGTGTTCTCGGCGTCGCTGAGGCTGGGAGGAAACAGCGACAGCGATAGCGGCGGCTTTTCTTCGATGTCCAGCAGCGCGCGTGCTTCCACTTTCTGATTGGCGAACATCTGGCTGAACGCCTGCACCTTCACCGACAGCAGCGTGCGCCAGGCGCGGGGGTTGTTGGACCATGGATCATCGATCTGCGCGAACCAGCCGTGACACTTCGGCCAGCCGAACACCTCTCTGCCACCGGCTTCCGATGCGCCGCTGTCGACGTAGATGAACGGCGCCACCATGGCAAAGTTGCGGAACTCGAGCACACCCGCATCGTTTACCTGCCACCACTCTACCGGCACGCCGAACAGCACTTCGTTCTGCGATTCCCAGCCGAGGTTGCTCGACGTGGTGCCCATGCTGCCGTAGTTGGCCACGCACATCACCACGTAGGGCATGGCCGGCTTGCACAGCGTGAATTCCGGACACAGGTTCAGATAGCTGTCGCAGAAGGTCTGTAGCGTCTGCACATCCGCTTCGAGCGGCAGGTAGCGCATCACCACGCCGTCGAACTCCAGCGCGCCACCGATGTCGTTGGCCAGCCCCCCCTGCCAGGCGTTGAATTCCGGATTGTCCAGCGGCGGCGCAGGCTCGAGTATTTCCAACATGTCAGCTATCCCTTTCGAACACCCAGTAGGTGAGCGCCTCGATGAAGTCGAGGTCTCGCGACGGCGCAAGGCCTCGGAAGGCGTTCGTAAATTCTGCTCGGGCAGCGCCGGCCACACCCATGGCAAAGCGCCGGGCATGCTCCAGACAGCCGAGCGCGGTAATCCGTTCGTTGAGCCATGCCACGTCGTCGGCGTGCTTGTCATCGCGAGTCGTGCCGAGGATGCGTTCGATGCGTGCGCGATCCTCATCGTTCGACAGGCTATATAGGCGGATGAGAATCAGCGTGCGCTTGCCTTCCCACAGATCGCCGTCGCGCTCCTTGCCGTAGCTTGTGGTGTGCTCGATGTTCAGGATGTCGTCCTGAATCTGAAAAGCAGCCCCCAGAAAGAAGCCGAACCGCATGAAGCGATCCAGATCCAGCCGCATGCCGGCGCCGATCAGCGCGCCCACGCGCACCGGATAGATGGTGGTGAGCCAGCAGGTTTTCTTGAGCACCATCAGCAGGTAGTCGTCTGCGGTGACATCGCAGCGGTTGTCCGCACGCCAGCCGAGCTCCAGTGCCTGACCTTCGGCCGACTCCCGTCCGACCCGCTCCACCTCACGCAGCACGGCGAGGCTGCGCTGCATGCCGAGCACGCCGATGTTGTCCATGAGCGGTGCAAGGCTCAGCAACGTCAGGGTGTCGCCGGCGTTGATGGCCAGCGGGATACCGTGGGTGATGTGCATCGCTTCGCCGCCGCGACGTTCCGTGCTCTCGTCTTCGATGTCGTCGTGCACCAGCAGGGCGTTGTGCAGCAGCTCGATGGACACTGCGGTGCGCACCGCCTGCTCAGCTGTGGCGCCAAAGGCACGGGCGGCGGCGATGCACAGGCTCGGCCGCAGCATCTTGCCGCCGCGCGACGGGTAATCGGCCACCAGATCCCACAGGTAGCGCTTCGGTTCGCGATCGGGCAGATAGCCCTTTAGTGCGGTGCGGGTGAGCGCGCCGTATTCCTCCAGCGTCTCATCGATGAGCTTGGCGCGGGCGTTCATGCCACAACGTCTAGCTGCAGGAGCCCGCACGGTTGATTGTTGCCTCGGTCGATCAGCACGCCATGGTAGGTGCCCGCTGCGGTTTCGGCGGTGAGGCGTACCCGGACGATGAGGGTGCCGTTGTCCGCGACGTTCAAAGCAAGCGGCAGAAGTGCGCCATCCTGGGCGCTGATCAGGCCGGCACAGTGCAGGTCGGAAACGGCAGCAGCGCGGTGCAGGGTGATGTCCACGCTGCAGGGACGCGACGCGCCATCGATCTGCAGTGCGTGCCGCGGCGGTGGGGTGGTGGCTGTGTCAGCCGCCGGGTTGCTACCCGCCGCTCCGGCAGCGCTGTTCAACACCGCATCGCTCATGGTGCCGAGCAACTCGAACCAGTTCGCCACCAGCTCCGAGGACAGAATGCCCATCCGGGTTGGCAGGTCGCCCAAGTCGCCAAGGGAACCGTAGGACGCTTTGCCGAGCTTCATGGCCAGATCTGCGCCCTCTGACAGGTACTTCTCGATGACGTCGTAAGCGCCGCGCACACCCGCAGCAACGTCGTCGTCGCCTGTTGCCGCGCCTGCCCTGGCGCCATCCAGAATGCGGCTGGCGTTGCGAAACGGATGATCGCGCTCGTGCTCGGGGCGGACCTTGCGGCCGTGGCTGGTGGGTGATTGAAAGGTGGTCTGCTCAGACATGCGCGTTATCCCGTCACTGTTGAGGTCACTTGCCCAGTCCCGTCAGGTTTTGCCCTTAGGCAAACCGTTGACCGATTCAGGGGAGGCCTTCCGTGAGCAACGCCCATAACCACAGGTGCAAGCGCCGGAGCGCTACGACCGGCTACCCGCTTCCTGTTCGGGCAGCTCCTGCCGTGTTGGTTGGTTTACGTTCGGCTACCAGCTAGCCATAGGC
>JAUILW010000356.1 GCA_030432795.1 Gammaproteobacteria bacterium | reverse complement strand
CGGCGTAGATGTCTCCGGCGCCATTGGTGTCTACCGCTTTAACAGGCGTGCCGGGAACCTGCTTTTGGTCGCCGTTGTTGATGCAGAGGCTGCCCTTGGCTCCGAGCGTGACGTTGCATGTGCGGGCAATGTCCTTCAGTTCGGCGAGGGCGATGTCCAGACGGTCCGTTCCGGCCCACGCCAGCGCTTCTTCCTCGTTGCAAAACAGCTGATCCACACCGTTGCCGAGAATCTTCTCCAGGCCGTCACGAAAAAAGGTGACCATGCTCGGGTCTGAGAGGCTCACGCAGGTCTTCACGCCGCTGCGCTCGGCAAGCTCTCGGCAGGCGACGGCGGCGGCGAGACTCGATTCGTTTGAGCTCAGATACCCCTCCACGTAGTAGTACCCGGAGGTGGCAAGTGCCGACTCGTCGATGTCCGCAACGCTGAGTTGTGTGGAGATGCCTAAGAATGTGTTCATTGAGCGTTCTGCGTCTGGTGTCACCAGAATCAGGCATCGTCCGCTCACGCCATCCTCGCCGCGGGCATTGCTGTTTACGGCTACGCCGGCGCTGGAAAGATCCGAAAGAAAGTGCTCACCAACCTCGTCGTGAGCGACCTTACACGAGTAGAACGTACGTGCTCCGAACCCTTGGGCTGCATATACGGAATTGGCAGCAGAACCACCGCTGATGCGCTTTGGTTCGTGGTCATCGAGCGCCAGGGACAGGTTGTAGATAACCTCTTCTTCGACGAGGGTCATGTGACCTTTGTCGATCCCGTGTGCGCGCAGGAAGCTGTCCTCCACCAGGTATTCCGTGTCCACCAGGGCGTTGCCTAGGCCATAGATATCGTACATGCAGATGTTCCGTACTGGTCTGTTCTTAGAGCGACGCGAAAACGCGTTCTGCGGCGTCGAGCGTCTGTTGGATGATGTCGTCGGTGTGCGCGGTGGAGACGAATCCTGCCTCGAAGGCGCTCGGCGCCAGATACACACCTTCGTCCAGCATAGCGTGAAAAAAGCGGGCGAATTTTTCGCTGTTGGCGTTTGCGACCTGGTCGAAATTGGCGACCGAATCAGCATCAAAAAACAGGCTGAACATACCGCACACATGATTTTCGCAGACACGGTGGCCGGCTGAACGGGCTCGTTCAACGAGGCCGTTAGCGAGCACTGCTGTCGCGTGCTCGATGTGCTGGTAGACCTCTGGAGTGAGGCGTTCGAGCATGTTTCTGCCCGCGGCTACGGCCAATGGATTGCCTGATAGTGTGCCGGCCTGGTAAACGCCGCCCTCCGGTGCGATTTGGGCCATGATGTCGGCGCGTCCCCCAAAAGCGCCCACCGGCAGGCCGCCGCCGACGATCTTGCCGAGTGTCGTCAGATCCGGCGTCACCCCGTAGAGCTCTTGCGCGCCGCCGCGAGACACGCGAAAGCCGGTCATGACCTCATCGAAGATCAACAGCGCGCCATCTGCTGCTGTCACCTCACGCAGCGCTGCGAGAAAACCGGGCGCTGGCGGTATGCAACCCATGTTGCCGGCCACCGGCTCCAGGATGACGGCAGCGATTCGGCCCGGATACTCCGTGAACAGTGCCTGCATAGCATCCTGGTCGTTGTAAGGCAGCGTCAGGGTCAGCTCGGCGATACCTGCTGGCACCCCAGGAGAGCCTGGAATGCCCAGTGTCAGCACGCCGGATCCGGCTCTTACTAGCAACGAGTCACTATGGCCGTGGTAGCAGCCGGCGAACTTCACCAGCAGATCCCGGCCTGTGTATCCGCGGGCCAGGCGTATGGCTGACATGGTGGCTTCGGTACCGGAGGAGACCATGCGTACCCGCTCGATGCTCGGCACGTAATCGATGATCAGCTCGGCGAGGTCGATCTCCCCCTCGGTCGGCGCACCGAAACCAATACTCTGCCTAGCCTGGGCAACCACGGCTTCTACCACCTCGTTGTCGGTGTGGCCGAAGAGCATTGGCCCCCAGGAGGCGACGTAGTCGATGTATCGATTACCGTCTACATCCACAAGGTGAGCCCCCTCACCAGATTGGAAGAACACCGGATCGCCGCCGACACCGCCAAAGGCGCGCACGGGAGAGTTCACGCCACCGGGAATGGCCTTGCGCGCGCGCTCGATCAGCGCGCTGGAAGTGGATCTGTTCAAAACGGTTTCAGCACGGCGAGAAGGACGATGATTATAAGCGCCAACGCAGGCATCTCGTTGAATATGCGGTAGAACTTTTCCGAATGTGGTTGGTTAGCCGGGTCAGTCGCTGTGGCGAACTCCCGAATGAGCCTGCCGCAGTAATGGTGATAGCCGAGGAGCGCCAGTACCAGCACCACCTTCAGCCAGATCCAGACCTGCGATGCCAGTGCACTCCAGTGTATGCCCAACATGACGAGCCCGAGCACCACGCTGAGGATCATCGAAGGGCGCATGATGATGCGATACAGCTTGCTCTCCATGACGGTGAAGCGCTCACGCGACACCTGATCCGCAGCCGCCGAGTGGTAGACGAACAACCTCGGCAGGTAAAAGAGCCCCGCAAACCAGCACACGACGCCGATCAGGTGAAATGCTTTGAGCCAGAGGTATCCCGTTGCCACCGCTTGCGCCTTACTCCATTACTTTTCTGTAGCTGGCAATTTCTGCCTGAGTGATCACGCCGACCACCGGGCGGATCATTGGTGCCGTCAAGCGGCGCACGATACACGCTTCTGCGCCGGCTGCGGAGAGGGCTTCCTGTGCCTCTTGCACCGTTGCCCTTGAGTCGATGCTGACTACGTCCTTGCGTTCGGCCGGCAGACGCATGAGATCGATGCCCTCCTCCAGATCCTCACGCTCGTCCAGGAAAGCCTTCAGGTCACCGGCATTGAGTATGCAGCGGATGTGCTCGACATCTTCCACGACTACCCATTTCGGGTTGCTCTTGAGGGTGGTCTGTACCTCTTCACGTGTCACGAGAGCCGCCGAGCGGGCGAAGTCGCGGTTCATGATCGATACGACGCCCGCACGCTGGAGATGCAACTTCACAGGACTGGGTGGATAGTCCAGGCCTAGCGTATTCAGTGTCGAGAGGTAAACGGATTTCAATCGGAAAACCTGGCTGACGATGAGGGTTGAGATGACGATGGCGAGCATCGCCGGTGGGATGATGTTGGGGTTGGCGGTCATTTCCAGTACGGCCATCAATGCTGCCAGGGGCGCCTGCAGTACTGCGGCCATCATGGCACCCATACCGACAATGACGTATACCGCCGTGGTTGCCTGAAAGTCGCCGTAGTGGTTGCCGAGCAACCCCAGCGCGCCACCGACCGCCGCGCCGATAACGAGCGTCGGGCCGATCAACCCCACCGGCATGCCGAGCCCGGCGGCGGCAGCGCTGGCAACAGTTTTGGCAACGACTATGGCCGCCAGTGTCCAAAGTGCCACCTGACCGACCATGGCGGAATTCACTGTGTCGTAGCCGATGCCCATCACCTCGGGTACGACGAGTGCGGCACCCGCGGTCATGACACCGGCGGCGATGGCGCGAACGAAGAATGTCCAGTGGGAAAGACCTGCGAACCACTGCACCAGGCGGATGAAGGCTGCGGCGACGCAGCCTGTTAGAACACCCACCATTGCGATCAACGGGAGGTCGCTGAGCGAATCGAGGTTGGCGGGCACCACGCTGAAAGCAGGCTGGCTACCGAATACGTACTGCGTCAGGAAGGTAGAGCAGACCGCGGAGACAATCACTGGCAGAAAGCTGGCGATCGAGTATTCCATCATCACCACTTCCATGGCGAAGATCACGCCGGCAATCGGGGTATTGAAGGAGCTGGCGATGGCTGCGGCCGTACCGCAGGCGATCAACGTTCTCATGCTGTTGTTGGGCAGCTTGAACCACTGTCCGAAAGCGCTCGCACTTGCGGCCCCCAGGTGAATGGCAGGGCCCTCGCGGCCGCCTGACTGGCCGCTCACGAGGCCGACAATGCCGCCCACGAACTGAAGCACCGCGTTCTTGAGAGGCAGGTAGCCCTGGTGCAGGCTCAGCCGCTCCATCACATGTACTACCCCTACCCGCCGTTCGGAAGGGGTAAACCATTGCAGAAGCAGGCCGATTAGCCCTG
>JAUILW010000355.1 GCA_030432795.1 Gammaproteobacteria bacterium | reverse complement strand
TTGTCCGCGTTGTTGGTGATGGTACGTTTGCGGGTTTTGATCAGCCGGCGCACGGCGTGAAAATACAGGCGCAACAACCGCCATCCCCAGGGTCGCACCAGCGGCGCGAGAAGCACCACCTGATCGAAGTGATCAGCCGGGTGCTGCTCCAGATACTCCAGCAACACTGAACCGCCAAGGCTCTGGCCAACCATCTGGCTCGGGGGCGGGCAGACCGTGCCAGCTTGCACTGTATCCAGAGCGAGCACGTGCTCTACCGCTCGCACGTAGTCATCGAAGTCGTCGATGGTCACCCGTTCACCGGAGGATAGACCATGTCCGGGCAAGTCGATGCACAACACTGCCAGCCCTCGCGACAGCAGGTGCTCGATCAGATAAACGTACAACCCTGTGTGATCGTAGTACCCGTGGCAGACGAACACCGTAGCTTTCGGTTCCGCCGGCACAAACGCCTGCACACAGATCCAGTGGCGGCCGTTATCGGTGCGACCGATATAGTGATCAACGTCGCTGTGAAAGCCATAGAACGCGCGGTAAGCGGACAGCTCCGGTGGTGCGGATGCACCTTTCGTCAACTGAAACGGACCCAGCTCGGAGACGAGCCGGGCCGCATTGAAATCTGCCTCCCCGCGCATGGCGTGCGTCGGCTAGTTGACCACCGGATCAAGCTTGCCGGACGCGTACTCCTGAAACATGGATTCCAGAGAGATGGGCCGGATCTTCTCGGCCTGTCCAGCGGTACCAAACGCTTCATAGCGCTCGATTACCACGCGCTTCATGGCCTTCTGGCTGTCGGCGAGGTACTTACGCGGATCAAACTCGCTGCGGTTCTGGGCCAAGTGCTGACGGATTGCCGCCGTGGCCGCCAGTCGCAGGTCGGTGTCGATGTTGACCTTGCGCACCCCATGCTTGATACCCTGCTGGATCTCTTCCAGCGGCACGCCGTAGGTTTCCGGGATCTCGCCGCCGAACTCGTTAATGATCTTCAGAAGATCCTGCGGCACGGACGATGATCCGTGCATCACCAGATGGGTATTGGGAATGCGCGCGTTAATCTGCTTGATGCGCTCGATGGCAAGAATGTCGCCGGTGGGCGGGCGGGAAAACTTGTACGCGCCGTGGCTCGTGCCGATGGCGATGGCCAGCGCGTCCACCCCGGTTGCCTTGACGAAATCCGCCGCCTGCTCGGGATCGGTAAGGAGCTGATCCATGCTGAGCACGCCTTCGGCCCCCACACCGTCTTCTTCACCAGCTTCACCGGTCTCCAGCGAACCCAGGCAGCCGAGTTCACCCTCCACGGACACGCCGCAGGCATGCGCCATGTCTACCACCCGCTTCGTGACATCGACGTTGTACTCGTACTCGGCCGGTGTTTTCTGATCTTCGAGGAGCGATCCATCCATCATCACGGAGGTGAAGCCGAGTTGGATGGAGCGCTGGCAGGCTGCCGGAGAAGCTCCGTGATCCTGGTGCATGACCAGGGGTATATGTGGGAACTCTTCCGCCGCCGCGAGGATGAGGTGGCGTAGAAAGTTCGGCCCCGCGTACTTACGGGCACCTGCCGACGCCTGCACGATCACGGGGCTCGACGTTTCGTCCGCACCCTCCATGATCGCGCGCATCTGCTCCAGATTGTTGACGTTGAACGCGGGCACCCCGTAGCCGTTCTCCGCCGCGTGATCCAGCAATTGCCGCATGCTCACCAGTGCCATGCCAGGCCTCCTTGTCTTTTGTTAGCCAGTTAGCTCGCGCGCGCTTCGAGCGCCGCGACCGCCGGTAGCGTCTTACCTTCCACGAACTCGAGGAAGGCACCGCCGCCGGTGGATATGTAGGAAATTCCGTCGCGTACGCCGTACTTGTCGATGGCGGCCAGCGTATCGCCGCCTCCGGCGATGGAGAACCCGTCGCTGGCTGCTATTGCCTCCGCCAGCATTCGCGTGCCCTCGCCGAACTGATCGAATTCGAACACGCCGACCGGTCCGTTCCAGAGGATAGTCGCCGCGTCGCCGAGGCCTGCCGCCCAGTCGCGTGCTGTCTGCGGGCCGATATCGAGGATCTTGTCGGTGCCGCTCACCGCGTCGACCGACTTCACTGTTGCCACCGCCTCTTCGCTGAGGGCATCGGCAACCACTACGTCCACCGGTAGCGGTACGTCCACCTGATCGGCGATACGTTTGGCAACGTCCAGCAGATCCGGCTCGTAGAGCGACTCACCCACGTTGTAGCCGGCGGCGGCAATGAAGGTATTGGCGATGCCACCTCCAACGATGATGCGGTCGGAAATCTTTGCCAGCGACTCGAGCACTTCGAGCTTGGTGGACACTTTCGCGCCGCCGACGATGGCTACCATGGGGCTCGCCGGCTGCTTCAGCGCTCTGCCAAGCGCGTCGAGTTCCGCAGCAAGCAGCGGCCCGGCGCACGCCACCGGCGCGAAACGCGCGATGCCGTGAGTTGAGGCCTGCGCACGGTGTGCAGTGGCGAAGGCATCCATCACGTAGATATCACACAAGCCCGCAAGTCGCCGCGACAGACCTTCGTCGTCAGCCTTTTCGCCTTCCAGAAAACGCACATTCTCCATGAGCGCAAGGCTTCCTGGCGCCACGTTCAACGCGTCCTCAGGTGTTGCCAAGAGCGCGACATCGGCGCCCAGTAGCACGCCCAAACGCCGCGCGACGGGCCCGAGAGAGAACTGCACATCGAACTCACCTTCCACAGGCCGTCCGAGGTGCGACATGACGATCACCGCAGCGCCTGCATCCAGAGCATGACGCAGGGTCGGCAGTGCAGCCTCAATGCGTGCATCGCTCGTCACCTCGCCGTTCTTGATGGGCACGTTCAGATCTTCGCGTACGAGCAGCCGCTTCCCGCGAAGCTCGAGATCACGCATCAGCAAAGACATCCTTCGTCTCCTTTCAGCTCCTTGTAGCCTCTATAACCGGCGAACCCGCTGTCAGGCGGAGAGCGTTTCCTGCACCGCCCGCACGACATTGTCCACCGTCATGCCGCACTCCGCGAGCGCCACATCACCGGGTGCCGACATACCGAATCGGTCTATGCCCACCACACGGCCATCGAGCCCGACCATCCGGTACCAGATGTCCGGGTGCCCAGCCTCTACCGCCACTCTGGCGCGCACGTCATTCGGCAGTACCGAGGCACGGTACTCAGCGTCCTGGGCATGAAAAACCTCAACGCAAGGCATGGAGACTACCCGAACACCCACGCCATCCGCCGTGAGTTGGTTGGCAGCTTCCAGCGCCAATCCCACTTCCGAGCCCGTGGCGATAATGACCGCCTGCAGGCCGCCGACCTCGCGGCGCAACACATAACCACCCCTCGCGATGCCGCGGACGGTTTCGCCGTCATGCGGCAGCGCTTTCGTTTTCTGCCGGGTGAACACCAGCGCACTCGGGCGCGAGCGCGAGGCAATGGCGCTGCGCCAGGCCACCGCGGATTCCACCGTGTCGCAGGGCCGCCAGGTGTCCAGGCCGGGGGTAGTGCGCAGGCTGGTAAGCTGCTCCACCGGCTGGTGCGTGGGACCGTCCTCGCCGACCGCCACCGAGTCGTGGGTATAGACAAAGATGTTGTTGATGCCCATCAGTGATGCCAGCCGCACGGCGTTGCGTGCGTACTCCATAAACACGAGAAATGTGCCGGAGTAGGGTCTGAAGCCGCCGTGCAGCAGCATGCCGTTGGTCACCGCCGTCATGCCGAACTCGCGCACGCCATAGCTCATGTGCCGATCCCCCGCATCCGGCCAACGGGTGCCGTTGGAGCCTGTCAGATCCGCTGATCCGCCAAACAACTCCGGTAGGCTCGGCGCGATGGCGCCGATGCATCGCTGAGAGGACACGCGCGTGGCAATGCTCTCCGGCGCTGCGATCTGCGCTTCGATGAAGGCATCGAGCTCATCGTCCCAGCCCACCGGCAGACGTCCCGTCATACGGCGCCCCAACTCCTGTGCAAGCTCCGGGTGAGCTGCCTCGTAAGCCTGCCAGCGTTGCTGCCACGCATTGAACGCATCCGCGCCGCGCGGGCGACAATCCCACTCCCGGTAGACGTGCTCCGGGATGTGAAACGGCGGGTGGCCCCAGTTGAGCTGCAAACGCG
>JAUILW010000354.1 GCA_030432795.1 Gammaproteobacteria bacterium | reverse complement strand
GCGAATGACGATGTCAATGGTGCCGGTCCGCTGCGGATGCCAGTCCTGCACAGGTGGCAGGCGCCGCTCGGCTTGTGCTTGTTCGAGGCGCTTGAACAGCGCGTCCAGATCCTGGGTGCTCATGCGCCCATCATAAGTGAATCACCGCTGAGGTATCAGGTGCCGACCAGGGCGCGTCCGACCGCGGCGAAGGCACGCGTCAGCGCCTCCTCGCTGCGCCAGTCAGCGCCGAACCACCAGGGCTCTACATCCACATGCAGCCGTTGCACCCAATGCGCGCCACTGGCGTCGAGCACATCCACCACCAGCCGCTGACGCTCCGCCGGCAACGGCACCATCACTTCCCAGGGCAGGAGATCGACGCGCAGAAATTCCCGAGTAGCTTCCCGTTCCGCCTGTGGCGCATCGGGCCAATGCACGATGACATGCCAGGGTGCGTCTTCCGCCACGCGCAGAGATTCCGACAGGCCCTGCCGGGCTGCGGACTCGAGGTGTGCATAGCGGCTGCCGCTGGACTGCAGGCGAACCGTGGACAGCGGCGTGAGCACCCAACGCTCATGGCCTTTCACCGAAACACCGCCCGCCAGACGAGCGGCGCTAACGGTATCTACTAAATCTGGGTGGGGTCGAGCGATGCTGCAGGCCGAAAGCGCGACCACCGCCGCAAGAATGAGTTGTTTCACCCGTTGCCATCCTTCTCCTCAGGGCACTTACCCCAGTATAGAAGGCGTGCGGAATTGCTCAGCCGCCGATAAATTTCATCACGGTGACCTCGCCGCTGAAGCGCAGAGGCTGCTTGTCCTGCAGCGCACGGGTGAGGATCGCCGCCAACGCCGGCCTCGCCTCATCATCTGCAGATTCGAGAATGGGCGTGATGTCGTGGGAGCGCGCGTTCGAAAGGCAACCGTACAGCCGGCCGTTAGAAGACAACCGCAGCCGCGTGCAGCTCGAACAGAAGGGTTCAGACTCGTTGGCGATGATGCCGAAGGTACCCCGGCCGGGAATATCGAATCGCACGGCGGTGGAGTCGAACGGCGCATCGGTGCGCGCAAACTCATAGCGACTGTCGATGAGTTCGAGAATTTCGTCCATGCCCACGAAGTCCCGTTGGAACTGCGTGTTTCCATTGAGGTGCCCCATCTTCATGAGCTCGATGTAGCGCAATTCAAAGCCGCGATCTAAACAGAAGTCGAGCATGGGCAGGATCTGATCGCGATTGGCGGTGCGCATAGGCACCATATTGATCTTCACCTTCATACCGGCGGCAGCTACCGCGTCGATGCCCGCAAGCACCGAATCCAGGTCCCCCGTACGGGCGATGTTACGGAACCGCGCACCGTCCAGCGTGTCGAGACTGACGTTGATACGCTTCAACCCAGACCGCACGAGCAGTTCTGCCTTACGGGCCAGCAACTGGCCGTTCGTCGTCAGCCCCACGTCTTTGAGCGGCAGACGCATGACCTGCGGCAGGAACGCATCGAGTTTGGGCGACAGCAACGGCTCGCCGCCGGTGATCCGCAGTTTGTCGATGCCAGCCACGTCTATGAGCAGCGACACAGCGCGCACCATGTCGCGCGCGGAAAGCTCCGCCCGCGCAGGTAGCAGCCGCTTGCCGTCGGGCACGCAGTATGTGCAGGCGTAGTTACACGCTGCGGTCAGGCTGATACGCAGATTTCTGAAAGCTCGGCCGTGGGCGTCGGTAATCATGGCGGACAGTATGCCAGTTCGAGAGTAACGCGGGGGTTTTTCCGTAAGACCGTCATTTTGCGAACTGGTTCTCTGGCGCAATCGCAGATAGCTGCTTTACTTCGTTCAGCGCCGCGCGACTCCCCCAACGCGCAGCGTCGCGAGACCAAAGGTCTCGATTGTGTGACTCCTAATGGTAGTTGCCCGGCGTTTCCCCCAACGCCGGGCTTTTTTTTGCCTGCTCGACGAGCTTCGACACGAATCCCGTCGCCCAGAAGACCCGATTGCTGCCCTTCACCAGCAGCACATCCCCCGGGCGCAGCTCCGTGACCAGCGCATCGATCAGCGCATCATCGGCCCGCTGACACCAACCGCGCATCGACGCGGGCGCCTCCAGCACACGCATGCCCTCGCCCACCAACCAGACGCCATCGAGGCCTTCCAGCTCTGGTTGCAACGACTGGTGCAGCGCCTCGGACTGGCCGCCGAGCTCCAGCATCTCGCCAAGCACCGCCAGTCGCCGTCCCGCTGGCCGTGCTTGAAAAGCACGCAGCGCCCCAGTCATGCTCGCCGGGTTGGCGTTGTAGCTGTCATCGATGACCTCGATGCCGCCAATTGACAGCACCGTGCCGCGGCCGCCAGGCACCACTGCATCATCCATTGCCAGGGCCGGTTCGAGGTCACGCCCGAGCGCATGCAACGCCCCCAGCACGGCCGCTAGCGTAAGGGCTCTATGCTGTCCGCCGCCGGGTACGCACGCACGCAGGTCGCTTCCTTGAAACCGGTAGTGCGCGATGGCACCGTCCATGCCCACCAGCCGGAGATCTGCGGCTTCGGACGTGCCGAAGGTCAGGCAAGCAACATCCACGTTGCACGCCACGTCCTCATGCACAACCAGGGTGCCGCCCGGTAACAGGCCGGTTGAAATCGCGCATTTTTCCCGTCGTAGCGCTTCGAAGTTCGCAAAATTTCCAATGTGCGCCGACTGCACGTTGAGGAGTACCGCCACGTGCGGGGCCGTCAGGGACGATAGCGGTGCAATCTCACCGGCGGAGCTCGTACCAATTTCTATGACGGCCGCTCCGGCGGCGGGCGGCACGGCCGCTAGTGAAATCGGCACTCCAAGATGGTTATTGAGGCTGCCGGCAGTGGCATGCGCTCCGAGCGCCTGTGACAGCATGGACTTGAAGGTGGTCTTGCCGCTGCTGCCGGTCACCGCCACCACGTCGCCGTTCAGTCGGGCGCGGCCTGCGCGGCCAAGGTCCCACAAGGCATTGACTGTGTCGGCTGCCACGATCTGCGGCATCACCAGGTCCGCCTGAGGCGTCGAGACGAGTGCTGCCGCCGCACCCGCGGCCTGCGCTGCGGCGAGAAATTCGTGCCCGTCCCGGCTGCTGGTGCTGCTGACGTGAAACCGGTGGCTCAAATCCCCCGGCAGCGCCACGAACAGGGCCCCCGCCTCCAGCGCCCGGCTGTCAATGGCAAGGCTGGTGATGACCGTGTCCGCGTCACCCTGGATACGTCCTGCGGTCGCAGCGGCGACCTCACCTGCGGTCCACAATATTCTGTTGTTCACACCTGCCACCAGCGCAGTGTGCCCACCGCGGGTGACGTCCACAAGGCGTCCCGCATTGAGTATCCTTGCCGCCCCGATACGCCGGAGCCGCTCATGGCCAGCAGCACTTTCTCCCGCATTGGCAGCGCTATCACCAGTCTGCGAGTATTCACGCTCAACACCCTGTTTTTATTAGCTTTGTTGTTGGTAGTGATCACGCTGCTGCGCGGCTGTGGAGGGGCCACGCTCGCCGACCGCCAGGCGCTGCTGGTCGCGCCCAGCGGTCTGCTCGTCGACCGTTTGAGCCCATCACCGCCGCTACCGCAACTGATCGCTGGCGGCGTGGCGCGGGAGATCGTCGTCACCGACCTGGTAAGGGCCATCGACGCAGCCGCTGAAGACGAACGCATCCCGGTTCTGGTGCTGCAGCTCGAGGACCTGCCCTATGTCAGCCAGGTGCACAGCGACACGCTGGGCAGCGCCATCCGCCGCTTTCAGGCGGCCGGGAAGCGCGTCGTGGCATATGGCACCAGCTTCACCCAGGGGCAGTACCTGCTCGCCTCTCACGCAGACGAAGTGTATCTGCACCCCTTCGGCCAAGCGCTGCTCACCGGTTACGGAACTTATCCTTTATATTTCAAAGACTTACTTGATAAATTGAATATCAATGTTCACGTGTTTCGCGCAGGTGAGTTTAAGTCCGCCGTAGAACCGTTCACCGCCGCCGGCATGTCCGAGCCGGCAAGACGCGCCGACACGGAGTTGCTGGCGACCCTGTGGGGTCGATACGCTGAGGTGGCCGCGGGTAACCGGCAGATGACGGCTGATGCCTTCAAGGCTTTCGTCGATGCGTTGCCGCAGCAGGTGGCCGCGGCG
>JAUILW010000353.1 GCA_030432795.1 Gammaproteobacteria bacterium | reverse complement strand
AATGGGTTGAAGGTGCCGTCGGAGGTGGCGCAGCGGTCCCACAGCGCGGCGTCTACGTCGTGGATACTCTCGAGGATTCTCAGTTTGCGTTCCCTGGACATGGCCGTCAGTGTAACCGGTTGGTTGCGTCGTGCACTTGTCCTCGATAGTGGCAGCGTGTTTTATGGACTCTTCCATGGGTCAGAAGGGGTGATTGATGCGTTACACCGGCGGTTGCCATTGCGGACAGGTGCGCTTCGCCGTAGAGGCGCCCGAGTCCGTGGAGGTGGAGGATTGCAACTGCTCCATCTGCAGCAAGTCCGGGCACCTGCACCTGATCGTGCCGAAGTCGGCGTTCGAGCTGCTCGCGGGAGAGGAGGCGCTGACGCTCTACACGTTCAACACACAGGTGGCCAGGCACTACTTCTGCAGCACTTGCGGCATCAAGCCGTTCTATGTGGCGCGCTCCAATCCGGATGGGATGGACGTCAATCTGCGTTGCCTGGACACCCCGCCAGCTTCCGTGACCATCGTGCCGTTTGATGGTCAGAACTGGGAAGCCAACGCCGCGAGCCTGTCGCACAAGAGCAAGGAGTAACTCATGACCGATGCGGCGACGCTGCCGGAACTCATCAACCAACGCGCCGCGGATCGCGGCGCGCACCCGGCCATCGTTCTGCCTGATGAGGTCCTCACCTATACCGCGCTTCAGGAGCGCTCCGACCACATCGCGCGCGGCCTGATGGGCCTCGGCGTGCAGCCCGGCGACCGGGTAGGCTACTTCCTGCCGGAGGGGCGTCACAGCCTGCCGGTGCTGTTCGGCATGCTCAAGGCGGGGGCCACCGCGGTGCCGGTGAACAACCGCTTCAAAGCCTTCGAGCTCGGTCGTGTTCTCACGCAGGTCGAGCTGCGGGCGCTCATCACCGCCGCCCCGGAGACCGATGCAGCGGCGGATCTCATCGGTCTGTTGGCCGAGGTGCTGCCAGGCCTGGCGCCGATTGAGCACGTGGTGCGGCTGGATGACCAGGCAACCGATGGATTCGTGTCGCGCGCGGATTTTGCTGCAGCGGCTGCCGGTATCTCGACGGCGGCGCTGCGCGCCCGGGAAGCAGGCGTCGATCCGGCTCAGGTGGCGGTCATCAAGTACACCTCGGGTACCACCGGTACGCCGAAGGGCGCCATGCTCAGCCATCGGGCAATGCTGGGTGCGGCAAGCGGTACCGCAACTACCCACCTGCGACTTGCGGACGATGATGTCGTCTGGTCGGCGTTGCCGCTGTTTCACATCGGCGGCGTGGCGTTTGCGGTGTCCTGTTTTTCCGCCGGGGCGACGTTTGTGCATCCGGGTTACTTCGATCCAGAGGTTGCCATCGGGCAGATCATCGACCATCGGGCGACCGTTGCCATGCCAGCGTTTGAAACGATCTGGTTGCCAGTGGTGGAGCACCCGCGCTGGGCAGAGGTGCAAACACTGCGTCTTGTGGAGTGTACGGGCACCGAACGCATGCTGCGCAACCTGCAAAGCCGCCACCCCCAGGCGCCACTGGTGAGTTGTTTCGGCATGACGGAAGCCTGTGGGTTTCTTTCATTGTGTCTGCCGGACGACCCCCTCGATACGCGGATCAACACCGGTGGTTTTCCGCTGCCGGGTATGGAGGCGAAGATCGTTGATCCGGAAAGCGGCGCTCGGCTGCCGCCTGAGAGCCCCGGGGAAATCTGCTTTCGCGGCCCTAACACCTTTGACGGCTACTATGCGGATGCCGAGCTGAACGCGAAGGTGTTTGACGCGGAAGGCTATTTCCACACGGGTGATATGGGGGTGATGGATGCAGAAGGTCGAGTGACATTTCGCAACCGCCTGAAGGACATGCTCAAGGTGGGTGGAGAGAACGTCGCAGCGGCAGAGGTGGAGGATTACCTCATAACCCACCCGGCGGTGCACCTGGTGCAGGTGGTGGCGGCGCCCGATGCGCGCTACGCGGAAGTGCCGGCGGCGTTTGTGCAACTCAAGCCGGATGCGGCCGCCTCTGAGCAGGAGATCATCGACTTCTGTCGGGGCAACATAGCCACCTTCCGGGTGCCGCGGTACGTACGGTTCGTGGAGGAATGGCCCATGTCCGGAACCAAGATTCAGAAGTTCGCGCTGCGCGAGCGCATTGCCGCGGAGCTGGAAGCAGCCGGAATCCGGGAGGCGCCCAAGCTTTCATCTTCCTGAAGAGAATGTGACATAAGTCACTTTTCTTGACGCTCATATCTCTATATATTCAATAATATGAATATGTAGATGTATGAGGCTGTTCATGTCCACGTTGGTCGCTGATCGAGTCGCGTTGCGCCGGGTTTTCAAACGCCCGTTGCTTGCTGAGGAAAAACGCAGCCCTGAGCAGGTGATAGAACACTACGAAGTGGAGATCGGCCTGGCAGAACGCCTGCGTCGTGCGGCTCCGGAGGCGCGCCCTGCGCTCTACGGGCAGGTCTACGATGAGCTTTTCCGGCGGGTGCCTCACCATCAGCAGCTCACGCAGAAAGAGTCTGCCGAGGAGCGTGCTGCGCGTTCGAATGGGCAGATGGCATTCCTGCGGCGGTTCATCGAAGGATGCGGGCATTTCCTGGAGGTTGGCGCCGGCGATTGCGCGCTTTCTCTGGCAGCGGCTCCGGTGTGCGAGAAGGTGACAGCGGTGGATGTTTCCGAGGTGGTCGCAGGCCGCGATCACTGGCCGGACAACGTGCAATTCCGCGTTACCCACGGCACGCAGATTCCCGCGGAGGACGGCTCGGTTGACGTTGCCTTCAGCGATCAGCTGATGGAGCACCTGCACCCGGACGATGCGGAGAATCAGCTGGGCAACATATTCCGGGCGTTGCGGCCAGGCGGGCGTTATGTGTGCGTCACGCCGAACAGCGTTTCCGGTCCCTGGGACATCTCCATGTACTTCGACGAAACCGCGCGCGGCCTGCATCTGAAGGAGTACCGTGCTGGCGAGCTGCACCGCCTGCTCCGGGCTGCTGGCTTCAGCCGGGTGCATTACTACGCAGGTGGACGCGGCTTTTATCAGCGCGTGCCCAAGTGGCTCGTGACCTCGACGGAGCGTGCCCTCACGATGTTGCCGTACGGCTTGCGCAGCCGGCTGGCGCGCACGCTGCCGGTGCGGGGCTTGTTGGGCCTGCGTCTGGTTGCATGGAAAGACTGAATGCCAATAATGTGTCGCATTCCTGATCCAGGCGTCGATCCGTCATGCCGAGCCGCATAGCCGTAGCCCGAGAGCTTGCTGATATCCTCAAAGTGCTCGCGCACCCGGATCGGGTGCGCATGGTGGAAGAGCTGCGTTCCGGTGAACTCGATGTATCCACACTGGCGGAACGGTTGCAACTGGCGCAGGCCCGGGTGTCGCAGCACCTCACCCTCCTGCGCAGCCACCGGCTGGTCGGGGACCGGCGCTTAGGCCGGCAACACTTCTACCATCTGACACAGCCGGAACTAGCCCAGTGGATAGTCTCCGGACTGGATTTCGTTGAGGGGCGGCCCAGCGGTGTGGACAGCGATGATATCTCTGCTGCCCGCAAACTCTGGGGCGCCTGAGGGCCGCACGCCCATTTCACCACTAACTCGTTGGCTTGTCTTCCAGCTGAAGGTCAACCGGGCAGGTGCCCCGAGCCGAGGTGCCAGGCGCCGTGCCCTCATGCGTCCGTGCGGGGTCAGGCCTCGGCGCGTGAATCCGCTAGCGCAGAGACCCAGTGATGCCTCGTAGCGGCGGAATCAAAAGTATCGCTATGCAAGCCATTGTTTGCTCAGGTCGAGCTGTCTGGCGTTGCGAATAGCTCCTCCCTGGCCGTTTCGGTGATTGCGAGCACCGCCGGATGCTTCACCCGGCGTTCCGGGGAAATCGCGTAGTAAGACTCGTGAATTTCTTCAAGCGTGCCGAGCAGCTTCGCGTGGTACATCGAGCTGATCTCATGGCCGATGGCCGCCGGTGCCGGAAATGCGCCGAGTGCTGCTTCTCCAAAAGCCTTAAGCAACGCGCTGTCGTCGATCTCTGCGGTGATTCTTGGCACGATGCTCAACCGGTCGAACCACTCGTCGAGTTCCCGGCGCAAGGCTACTGATGGCCCAGGTAACAATATGGGCTCGTCTCGCAGGC
>JAUILW010000352.1 GCA_030432795.1 Gammaproteobacteria bacterium | reverse complement strand
TATCCGTGAGATCAACTCAGGGATTCTGGCAGCGCCAAAACAAACGCTCAGCGCACTGATGGACCAGGTCGGTAACGACAACGCCCAGGGTGAGTACTACCTTACCGACATCATTGGCCTTGCGGTGCAACAGAACATCCCGGTGGAAGGCGTGTACGCAGCATCGGAGATGGAAGTGACGGGCGTGAACAACCGCAAGCAACTCGCAGAGGTGGAGCGTGCCTATCAGGCGCAGGTCACCGCGGACCTGATGGCGGGCGGCGTCACCATGGCAGATCCGGCGCGGGTCGACGTGCGCGGTCGCGTAGAGGCTGCGCAGGATGTGTTCATAGACGTCAATGTCGTGCTCGTTGGAAACGTGGTGCTTGGTGAGGGTGTCCATATCTCCTCCGGATGCGTCATTACCGACTCGACGCTCGGCGATGGCGTTCGGGTGGAGCCCAACACGGTGATCGAGGGAGCGATGATCGCCTCCGGCTGCACGCTCGGGCCGTTTGCACGTATCCGACCGGGATCTGAGCTCGGCGAGGGTGCGAAAGTGGGCAACTTCGTCGAGACCAAGAAGGCGCG
This sequence comes from Gammaproteobacteria bacterium, assembly GCA_030432795.1. GTDB lineage: Bacteria > Pseudomonadota > Gammaproteobacteria > Pseudomonadales > Azotimanducaceae > SYFY01. The sequence goes on along the minus strand of JAUILW010000352.1, from coordinate 3,554 downwards.
CTTCGGTCGTGGCAGCAAAGCCAACCATCTGGCCTACATTGGCGACACGACGCTCGGCGACGGCTGCAACATTGGTGCGGGCACCATCACGTGCAACTACGACGGTGTGAACAAGCACAAAACCACCATCGGCCACGGCGTGTTCGTCGGATCAAACTCCACGCTGGTAGCGCCAGTAGAACTGGAGGACGACAGCTTCGTCGCCGCCGGCTCGACAGTGACCAGCAAAGTCGGCAAGGGAGACCTCGCGGTCGGCCGCGGCAAGCAGCGCAACATTCAGGGCTGGACGCGTCCGGACAAGCGCGAAGCCTGAGAAAACCAGGGAATAAGGAACGTAGAGCATGTGTGGAATTGTCGGCGCGGTAGCGGATCGTAACGTTGCACCGATTCTTCTCGAGGGGTTGCAGCGCCTCGAATATCGGGGCTACGACTCTGCAGGCATGGCAGTCATCCCGAGCGGCGAGTGCCGCATCGAAGTTCGCCGCAAGGTTGGCAAGGTAAAGGAGCTCGCAGCCGACATTCATTCCCGGCCGCTGCCCGGCAAAATCGGTATCGCGCACACCCGCTGGGCGACACACGGTGTGCCAAGCGAAGCCAACGCGCATCCGCACACCTCCAATGGTCGCGTGACGCTGGTGCACAACGGCATCATTGAGAACTACGAGGAGCTGCGCGAGCGTTTGAAAGGCGCAGGCTACGAGTTCCTCTCGGAGACGGATACGGAAGTGGTCGTGCACCTCATCGACACGTATCTGCAGCAAACGGGTAATCTGCTTGATGCCGTGCGTATGGCGATCGGCGAGCTTGAGGGCGCCTATGCGCTCGGCGTGATGGCCAACGACGACCCTAACCGTATCATCGCCGCACGCGTTGGTTCTCCACTGGTCATCGGCGTGGGTATCGGTGAGCACTTCCTGGCGTCTGACGTATTGGCACTCAAAGCCGTCACCGACCGCTTCATCTTCCTCGAAGAGGGTGACCTGGTGGAGATCACGCGAAGCAGCGTGAGCGTTTGGAACGTTCAGGATGAGTCCGTTGTACGGGCGAGCGTGAAAATGGAGCTCGGCCACGACGACACCGACAAGGGCCACTTCCGCCACCACATGCTTAAAGAGATCTTCGAGCAACCGGCTGTGCTGAATGCGACGCTGGAGGGCCGCCTGGGCCGGCACAAAGTCATGAAGCAGGCCTTTGGCGCCAACGCGGAAACGCTGCTGAAGGATGTGCAGGCAGTAACCATCGTCGCCTGCGGCACGAGCTTCTATGCAGCATCCGTGGCTCGCTACTGGATTGAAGAGTTGGCGGGCATTCCCTGCCAGGTGGAGATCGCCAGCGAGTTCCGCTATCGGCGAGTTTCTGTGCTGCCGAAAAGTCTGTTCGTTACGATCTCGCAGTCCGGTGAAACGGCAGATACCCTGGCGGCGCTGCGCATCGCTAAGGAGATCGGCTACAACACCACGCTGACCATCTGCAATGTTGCCACTTCATCGCTGGTGCGCGAGTCCGACTTGGCGCTGATGCTGCAGGCCGGTACGGAGGTTGGCGTTGCTTCCACCAAGGCATTCACCGCGCAACTTGCCGATCTCATGCTGCTGAGCCTCATGCTTGCCCGCTATCGCGGTTTGCCTGCTGAACGGGAAGCGGAGATCGTGGATGCGCTACACGCGCTGCCCGAAGTGGTGAATAGCACACTGGAGCTCGATGGCGACATCAAGCGGTGGGCGGAAAAGTTCATGGACCGGCACCACGCGCTCTTTCTTGGTCGGGGCCCGATGTTCCCGGTGGCCATGGAAGGTGCACTCAAGCTGAAGGAAATCTCCTACATTCACGCGGAGGGCTATCCGGCGGGTGAACTCAAGCACGGGCCGTTGGCTTTGGTGGATGAAGATATGCCGGTGGTCGCGGTAGCGCCGGAGGATGAGCTCCTCGAGAAGGTGCAGTCCAACCTGCAGGAGGTGCGCGCCCGCGGCGGTAAGCTGTTCGTGTTCACAGACAGCCTCACCAGCTTTACTCCAGCGGCTGATGTTGCGGTGATGAAAGTGCCACAGGTGCATCGTCTGCTTGCGCCGATCGTTTTCGTCGTGCCCCTGCAGTTGCTCTCGTATCACGTGGCGGTACTCAAAGGCACCGATGTGGATCAGCCGCGCAACCTCGCTAAGTCGGTGACGGTGGAGTAGCCGATGCCCACGGGCTCGGACGGCGAATCCGCCGGATCCGTGGAGCGAGCTGCGCTCTAGCCGCTACAATGGTGCCGTTTCATTCGACGGCACCAGCGTGGACGTAACCCACATACTCGACGGTCTGAACGACCGCCAGCGCGAAGCGGTGATGGCACCCCTGGGCAACCATCTGGTGATTGCCGGTGCCGGCAGCGGCAAAACCCGTGTGCTTGTGCATCGCATCGCCTTTCTCATCGAGGCCGCTGGTGCCTCTCCGTTCGGCGTGCTTGCGGTGACGTTCACCAACAAGGCAGCAGCGGAGATGAGGGTGCGCATCGAAAGCCTGTTGAACCTATCCGTGCGTAGCATGTGGGTCGGGACCTTTCACGGCATCGCTCACCGCCTGCTACGCATGCACTGGCGGGAGGCCGACCTGCCGGAGAATTTCCAGATACTCGACGCCGACGACCAGCTCCGGCTGGTCAAGCGGGTGATGCGCGCGTTGGGAATCGATGAGCAGAAGTGGCCTGCTCGGCAGGCCACGTGGTTCATCAATGCGCAAAAGGATGAGGGCCGGCGGGCGCGCGACGTGCCGGCTGGTGACGATCTGTTTCAGATTACCCACAAAAAGATCTACGAAGCCTACGAGGAACTGTGTCAGCAGGGCGGGCTGGTGGATTTCGCCGAGCTGCTGTTACGCAGCCATGAGCTGTGGCTCAACGATGCCGAGCTCCTTGCGCACTACCAGCAGCGTTTTCAGCATGTTCTGGTGGATGAGTTTCAGGACACCAACACCATTCAATACGCCTGGCTTCGGGTACTTTGTGGCGACAAAGCGCACGTCATGGCGGTAGGTGACGACGACCAGTCCATCTACGGCTGGCGCGGCGCCAGGATCGAGAACATTCACCGCTACGGGGAGCACTTCGCCCCTGTCACGACCATCCGGCTCGAGCAGAACTACCGATCCACAGGCAACATCCTGAAAGCAGCGAATGGGCTGATCGCGAGAAATAGCGAGCGCCTGGGTAAAGAGCTGTGGACCGAGGGCGATGCTGGTGAGCCGATTCGCGTGTACTCCGCTTACAACGACCTGGACGAAGCGCGCTTCATCGCCGAGCGTGCGGAACGCTGGATCGATGAGGGTGGCAGCCCGCAGGATGTTGCGGTGCTGTACCGATCGAACGCGCAGTCGCGGGTATTGGAAGAAGCGTTTTTGCGCGCGGATATCCCGTATCGCATCTACGGCGGTCAGCGCTTTTTCGAGCGCGCTGAGATCAAGAACGCGCTCGCCTACATGCGCCTGGTGCACGACCGACACTCGGATCCGGCGTTCGAACGGGTCATTAATACCCCTACGCGCGGCATTGGTGACAAGACGGTAGAAGCCGTACG
>JAUILW010000351.1 GCA_030432795.1 Gammaproteobacteria bacterium | reverse complement strand
GGTAGTGCTTCTTGAACCCTGCCACCCATTCCGGATCCAGCGGCGCGTTGTGCGCCGGCACACTGAAGTTCGGGGTGCGCTGAAACACCGTCAGATGCGCCGCCTGCTCTGCCATGACCGGAATCGCTTGGATCGCCGACGACCCGGTACCGATGACCCCCACGTGCTGACCGGAGAAATCCACGCCATCGTGCGGCCACATGCTTGCCTGATAGCGCGGCCCGGCAAAGTCGTCGAGCCCGGGAATATCCGGCACCATGGGAACGGACAGACACCCGGTGGCCATCACCAGGAAGCGAGCGCTGGCAGAATCTCCCGCCTCGGTGCGCACGTGCCAGCGGGTGGCGCCTTCGTCGTATTGCGCGGAAGTCACCTTGCGCTCAAAGCGGATGTCCCGCAGCAGGTCGAACCGCTGCGCGACGTGCTCTGCGTAGCGAAGAATTTCAGGCTGCGTGGCGTACCGCTCACTCCACTGCCACTCCTGCTCGAGATCCGGGTCGAAGGAGAACGAATACGCCAGGCTCTCCGCATCGCAGCGGGCGCCGGGATAGCGATTCCAATACCAGGTGCCGCCCACATTGTCGCCCATCTCGTAGACACGCGCCGTCAGGCCCATACCTCGCAGGCGGTGCAACATGTAGAGGCCGCCAAATCCGGCACCCACGATGATGACGTCGAATGTGACGCCGTTGTCGGTCTTTGCAGTCATCCCCCTAATATCTCCAACCCGGCTGTGCCGTTCAAGCCGCGCCGCGTACACTGACCGCCAGACTGCGAGCCAATCAGGGGACTCCCCATGCGAACCTCCCGCTTCATAAGCCTGCTCTTCCTTTTCTGTGTGAGCCCCATCATGACCGCCGCAGCGGAGGTGGTACAGACCAGCGTGGGGGCCGTGCGCGGCGTCGCCTTGGGTGATGTGCTGGCATTCAAAGGCATCCCGTATGCCAAAGCGCCAACCGGAAGGCTACGTTGGCAGCCACCGCAACCGCTCAAGGCCTCGAGGGAGGAGATCGACGCCACCGATTACGGCCCAGCGTGCCTGCAACCTGCAAACCCTCAGCGCCCAGTGGGTCGCACGAGCGAAGACTGCCTGAACCTCAACGTCTGGACGCCCGCCCTGGACGACCGGGAGCGACCAGTGCTCGTCTGGATTCACGGCGGTGGATTTCGCACCGGCAGCAACCAGGTCCCCGGCGAAGTACTCGCACAACAGAATGCGGTAGTGGTATCCGTCAACTACCGCCTGGGCCCGCTCGGTTTCTTCGCCCACGAAGCGCTGAAAGCAGATGCCGCCAATTTCGGACTGATGGATATGACGCTGGCCCTGCAATGGGTGCGCGACAACATTCGCGCGTTCGGCGGCAACCCCTACAAAGTCACCATATTCGGCGTGTCGGCTGGGGGCATGGCCGTCGACCTGCTGATGGTTCACAAACCGGCACACGGGTTGTTTCATCGCGCCATCGCGCAGAGCGGCTATGCCACATGGTCGCTGCCAAGAACCGCCAACGCCGCAAAACCTGCGCCGCTGGCCATGGGGCTCGGCGCCGCGGAAGACGCCGAGGCAATCGCCACAGCCCTGGTCGGCACACTCACCGACGACCGGCAGAATCGCCGCACCCTGTCTAAGTTGGAGGGGCAAGCGCTGGTGGACGCGGTGCAAGGTTTTCATCTGCCCATCGTCGACGGCGAAACGCTGACGGAAGAACCGGCGGTGGCCTTTGATCGTGGCGCACAGGCTGATGTGCCGTTCCTCACCGGCGGCAACAGCTTCGAAGGCAGCGTCATGCCCGCATCAGGGTTCACAGAATCCGGCTTCCAATCGATGCTCGCCGAAGCATTCCCCGCTCTGCAACGCGCATACGCGCCGGACTTCGCCGTAAGCCACAGCCTCGGCGTGCAACGGATCTTCGGAGACAACCGCTACCTGCTGGCCGCGCGCCGGCTCGCCTCCGCCATGCTCAACCAGAATTCCGATGCTTTTCTCTACTACATCGACCTTGCACAGAACCAACGCCAAGCTGGCATGCCCGGCACGCCCCACGGCTACGACGCTTACCTGCTGTTCTGGGGGCAGAATGACGACAATCCCGAGATTCGTAACTTGAGCGTGCGCATGCAGCAGTACTGGCTGGAGTTCGCGCGCACCGGCAGGCCGCGCGTCCAGGGCCTGCCCGACTGGCTGCCCTACCACCCCGAATCCGACTACTGGATGGTTCTGAGCGACCGGGATACGTTGACCTCAGGGGTGATTGCCGAGCGCCTTGATCTATTGGAAGCACGCTACGAGGCACGCTTCGGCAATTGACGAATATTAATATCCGGGTATTATTATATTTTTATCCGGGCTTTAAAAAATGAAGGATCCGTATATCGCCTTCCAAGGTCATACACGGGTGGCCGCAGGCCCTCTGGAGGATACGTTGGCAGCAGTGAAGCGCCACATCGACCAGGGTACCAACCCCGCCGCCATCCTCATTTTCGAGTTGGCAAGCGGACGCCAGCGCGACTTTGACTTTCGGGGCTCGCTCGACGACGTTCTCGATCGTGCGAGGGAGTCCACTGCGCGCGGGCGCGGGCGGCCGAAGCTCGGCGTGACCAGCAAGGAAGTGACGCTGCTGCCCCGCCATTGGGCCTGGCTCGCCAACCAGGGGAAGAGCCCTTCAGCCACCCTGCGCTCGCTGGTGGAGGATGCCATGCGGCGGGACCCTCGTGCCCACACGAGCCAGACCGATGCAGAAGCGCTGTGGCGGATTCTATCCGCCGTAGCCGGCAACCTGCCGGGGCTGGAGGAGGTTTCCCGATCCCTCTTCCGCGGTGATGCAGCGACGTTGGCAAACCTCGTAGCGGATTGGCCTGAGGATCTGAGAGATCTGGTGGTCGGCTAACTGCGCGGCACCCGTACGGAGCTCGCTACGATCTCGTAGACGTCCCCGGCGCGCAGGCTTTCGGAGTCTGCGCCGGCATCCTCCTGCAGGTGTGCAGCCTCCGCCGCATTGCGGCGTTTGTGCACCAATTCGCCGATCAGGGTGACGGTTCGACCGGCGATATCGGTGGGCACGAAGAAGCCATAGTCTTTGAATGAGACCCGCACCGCCGCCGCACCCTCCTGCGCCACGAAAAAGCAGCCCTTCTTCTGGCAGACCTGTGCCACGCGAGTGGTGACGACCAACTCCCGGCCAGCAAGCTCATCCGCCCGCGCAACAACTTCCGCCAGCGACAGCGTCGCCGCGCCCTGCTCCACGGCAGACAACGGCACGCCGAAGGTCTCCGAATGCACATCCACCGCCACTGGTTCCGACAGCCGGATCACCTCCGCCTGCGATACTCCGGTGCCCAGCACAAGCGCCAACGCGATGACAGCGTTCGCAGCAAACCGCTTATTCAAGCACTGCATGTGTTGTTCTCGATATGGTTGATGGGCGAGTCTACACTGACGCACCACAACCGGGCGAGGTGCGCGCATGAACGATCGCGATCCTGTGGAATCCCTGGCCAATCTTCGCCACGAGTTCGGAGAGCACGGTGGCGTCAACCTGTCGATCGAGGCCAGCACGACGTTCACGGTAATGGACCCCAGCACCCTGCCGCAGATCTTCGAAGGCGCCAAAGGCCCCGACCGCGGCGGCTGCTATCTCTACGGCCGGCATTTCAACCCGACGGTTTACAACCTCGGCAGACAGCTTGCCGCGATCGAAGGTACGGAAGCTGGTTATTGCACTTCCAGCGGCATGGGAGCTATCGCTGCCGTCATCACTTCACTGTGCGACACAGGCGATCACATTGTCGCCTCGAACACGATCTACGGCGGCACCTACGCGCTGCTCAAAGACTTTCTGCCCACCAAAGCCAACATTCACACCACCTTTGTGGACATCAGCGACGTAGATGCCGTACGGGCAGCAATGCAGGACAACACCCGAGTGCTCTACGCCGAGAGCTTCGCCAATCCAACGCTGCGTGTTGCCGACGTGCCGCGCCTGTCCGACATCGCGCACACCGGCGGCGCCAAGCTCGTCATCGACAACACGTTCTCGCCGCTCATCATGACACCGCGCGACCTCGGCGCTGACGTGATCGTGCACAGCCTGACGAAGTTCATCAGCGGCGCGAGCGACGTCATCGCCG
>JAUILW010000350.1 GCA_030432795.1 Gammaproteobacteria bacterium | reverse complement strand
TACCCAAGATCGAGCTTCTGTACATCGCCGGGCTCTTTCACGACATCGCCAAAGGCCGCGGCGGCGACCACTCGGAACTGGGGGCCATCGAAGTGCGCGACTTCTGTCGCCAGCATGGCCTCAGCCCAGACGATACCGAGCTCGTTCGGTGGCTTGTGAAAAAGCACCTGTACATGTCGAGCGTGGCCCAACGCGAAGACATTTACGACCCGGACGTCGTGCACGAGTTTGCCGCCGAGGTGAAGTCCGAGCGCCGCCTGGATTATCTCTACACCCTCACCGTGGCCGACATCAACGCCACCAACCCGAAGCTGTGGAACAGCTATCGCGCAACGCTTCTACGCCACCTGCATGGAGCCGCCCGGCGCGCCCTGCGCCGCGGGCTGGAGTCGCCACGCGACAAACAGGAGAGCATCACCGCCGCCAGGGATAGCGCCAGAGAAAAAATCATGGCGCGCATGCCGACGCTCAGCGCAGAGGAGGTGGATGCTTTCCTCACGAGCCCCAGCGACGATTTCTTCCTCCGCCACAGCGCGCGGCACATCGCCAACATAGCCGAGCAGTTGATCGGCAAGGCGGACATCACCGGTGTGTGGCTGACCAACATCACGCCTCAGGTCGAGGAGGAGTCGGTCACCGAAGTGTATCTGTATACCAAAGACCGCCCCGGTCTGTTCGGCGCCAGCACCATCGCACTCGACAAGCTGGGCCTTTCGGTGTTCGAAGCCAGCATCAACACCGACGACACCGGCACCTGCTTCAACACCTACGTGGTACTCGATCGCAACAATGGCGCCATCGAGCCTGCCAGTCACGCACGCCTCGCCGAGCAGCTGCGGGACATCATGCTCACCGTGGACGAGGTGAAGCCCGGCGCCGGACGGCTGCTGACACGACAGAACAAACAGATGAGCCGTTCCAGTCAGGTGACCATCGAGCGCGACGAGGACGGCTTGTGCTCGATCCTCACCATCCACGCCTCGGACCGGCCGGGGCTGTTGGCAGAGATCGGCCGGCTGTTCAGCGAGTACGACGTAGAGGTGCAGCGCGCGCGCATCAACACACTCGGCGACCGTGTGGAAGATATCTTCGACGTGGTCAACCCATCGGGCGAACCGTACAGCGACGCCGACGCCTACGAGCTCAGCCAGACCATCCGCCAGCTTCTCGACCGCCACCTGAGTAGAGCCCTGTGAACCCGCGCATTGAAAAACTGCAGCTGTATCCGTTCGAGCGTCTTGCGCTGCTGAAGCAGGATCTGACACCGGCCTTGCAGGCACCGCACGTGGCGCTGTCCATCGGCGAGCCGAAGCACGCACCGCCGGGCTTCGTAATCGAGCGGCTGACAGACGCAACGCTGCTGGCACAGGACCTCGCCACCTACCCCGCCACTCGCGGCGCCCTGGCGCTTCGCGTGGCGATTGCCGAGTGGATCGCCGGCCGTTTCGGCACGACCGTGAACCCGGATACCGAGGTGCTGCCGGTGGCAGGCACCCGCGAGGCGTTGTTCTCCTTCGCTCAGGCGGCCATGAGCGGCTCTGCAGATGCCATCGCGCTGCTGCCGAACCCGTTCTACCAGATCTATGAGGGTGCCGTGCTGCTCGCCGGCGGCCAACCACGCTTCGTGGGCAGCTATGCGGACAACGACTATCTGCCGGACTTCGACCATATAGACGATGCCACCTGGCAGCGCACGGAGCTGGTGTACATCTGCTCGCCGTCCAATCCCACAGGCCGGGTCATGCCTATGGATGCCCTGCAAGACCTCATCCGCAAGGCGCACACGTACGACTTCGTCATCGCGTCTGATGAATGCTACTCCGAGATCTACCTGGACGAGACCGCACCTCCGCCGGGGCTGCTGCAGGCCAGCGAAGCCATGGGCAACGAAGGCCACGCGCGCTGCGTGATCTTCCACAGCCTCAGCAAGCGGTCGAACCTGCCCGGCCTGCGCTCCGGGTTCGTCGCCGGTGATGCGGAAGTTCTCGACCGCTATTACCAGTACCGCACCTATGAAGGTTGCGCCCTGCCCGCGCAGACCCAGGCGGCGAGCACGCTCGCCTGGCAGGACGAAGCGCATGTGATCGCCAACCGGGCCGCTTACCGGGCGAAATTCGAGGCCACCCGCCGCATCCTCGGCGCCTTCGCGCCGGCAAAAGATCCGCAAGGCGGTTTCTACTGGTGGCTGCCGGTGCCCGGCGAGGCCGAAGCGTTCGCCGCCGGTCTCTATGCTGAGCAGAACGTGACCGTATTGCCGGGCACTTTCCTCAGCCGTGCCGGCAATCTGGGGAGCGACATACGCGACCCGGGTGCGTCGCACGTGCGTATCGCTTGGGTCGCTCCGCTGGAAGAGTGCGAAGATGCCGCTGGCCGACTTCTGGCGCACCTGCAACGGCAGCTTTGAGCCTAACGCTCCGCATCTGTGGTAGCGTACGCGGCCTTCCGGACCAACCGATGAGCTCACCATGACCGACGTCTATGCCTGGGGCCTGGGCACCTGTAATGCGTCCGCATCCGGTGTGATGCTGGACTGCTTCTTTCCCGCACCTGTCATCCGCCCCGAAGCGGAAGTTGCGCAAGCCATCAAGGCCGCCTTCGGCAGCGGCCCGAGCCGCATCGAGGCGGCGGCGCTTTCCAGCCGCCTGGCCGGATTGCCGGCGGAACTGGCTGAGCGCCTGGCACCGCTGACGGAATCCACGCGTCCTCTCGTCAGCGTGGTACTGACCGAAGACGTCCCCATCACCAGCACCGCCGAGGCGTACCTGAAGCTGCACCTGTTATCGCACCGGTTGGCGAAGCCCAACAGCCAGAACCTCGACGGCATCTTCGCCCACCTGCCGAACGTCGCCTGGACGACCGCGGGGCCGATCCTCGCTGAAGAGCTGCCTGCAGCGGTGCTGCGGGCACGGATCAGCGGACAACACCTGGAAGTGCAGAGCCTCGACAAGTTTCCACGCATGGTGAACTACGTCGTGCCACCTGGCGTGCGCATTGCCGACGCAAGCCGGGTGCGCCTGGGCGCCTACCTCGGCGATGGCACCACGGTCATGCACGAGGGCCAGATCAACTTCAACTCGGGCACGCTGGGCCAGGCCATGGTGGAAGGCCGTATCTCCCAGGGCGTGGTGCTCGGTGCGCACTCCGACCTCGGCGGCGGCGCCAGCACCATGGGTACATTGTCCGGCGGCAACTCGGTAGTGATCAGCATCGGCGAAAGCTGCCTGATTGGTGCCAACGCCGGCTGCGGCATTCCGCTCGGCGATCGCTGCACCATCGAGGCAGGCCTGTACATCACCGCAGCGACGCCGGTGCTGGTGATCGATGAGCACGGCATAGAGGTCAGACGCGTGAAGGCACGGGAGCTCGCAGGTGGCAGCGACATGCTGTTCATACGCAATGGCGCCACGGGCCAGGTGCAATGCCGCACCAACCGCCGCGCCATCGAGCTCAACGAAGCATTGCACGCGCACAACTGACGGCCGCCGTGGTGGGCAACGACGTACTGCAGCTGACACGCGCCCTCATCGCGCGCCCTTCGGTGACTCCGGATGACGCCGGCTGTCTGGACCTCATCGCCGAGCGTCTACTGCCACTGGGCTTTCAGTGTGAACGTCTGGACCAGGGCGGCGTGAGCAATCTGTGGGCGACACTCGGCAGCGGCAAACCGCTGTTCGTGTTCGCGGGCCACACCGATGTCGTGCCCACCGGCCCGGAAGCAGAGTGGTCGACCCCTCCGTTCGAACCCACGGAACGGGACGGATTCCTCTACGGGCGCGGTGCCGCAGACATGAAGGCCAGCCTGGCCGCCATGGTGGTGGCTGTGGAACGCTTCGTCACATCGTCGTCAGAATTCGCGGGCACCATCGGCTTCCTGCTCACCAGCGATGAAGAAGGCCCAGCCCTCCACGGCACCCGCCACGTCATGAACCAGCTCACCAGCCGAGGCACCCACATCGACTACTGTGTAGTGGGAGAACCTTCCTCCTCCGATCGTCTGGGCGATGTCGTGCGCAATGGCCGTCGCGGGTCGCTCAAAGTCGTGATTACCGTGCAGGGCGTGCAGGGCCATGTCGCCTACCCGGAACAGGTGCGCAACCCCATCCATCTGGCAGCGCCCGCCCTGGCGGAGTTCGCCGCTGAGGTGTGGGATGAGGGGAACGCCT
>JAUILW010000349.1 GCA_030432795.1 Gammaproteobacteria bacterium | reverse complement strand
TCTGGTCTGATGTGACCATCGCCGGAAGTTCGCTCGGCACGGTGCTCGACTTCATCCCCAATCAGATCATGCTGCCGCTCGGCGGCCTGCTCATTGCCCTGTTCGTAGGTTGGGTGGTGCGTGCAGACACGGCTCGAGGGGAGCTGGATCTTGGTGATGCGGCGTTCGCCTTGTGGCGTGTGCTGGTCCGTTATCTCGCACCGTTGGCGGTTGTGGTGGTGCTGGTGGTGGGTGTCGCCGGTTGAAGGACATCTATTCCGCACCTGACTCGGTGACCGAAGACGCACCAACTGACCCCGTTCTGCTTGCCTTTACGGGTACCTCGGAATACCCGCAGAAGTGGCGTGGCTTGATCGAGGGGCGCTCGCGTTTCGCTGGCTTCAACTGGGCGGCTTTCTTCTTCACAACCCTGTGGCTTGCGTATCGGAAGATGTATGTCTGGGCGCTCGCTGCCTTTCTAGCCGGAATTGCGTTGGAAGTGGGTTTGGCAATTCTGGTGATGCAGTTAGGCCTCACAGGGGCTGGATTTCAGCTTCCCTACCTTGTGGCGCACCTTCTCTGTGTTCGTCTGCCACTGGGGCTGGGTGGCAATGTGCTCTACTACCACCGGGCGATCGCCAGGATACAGAGCGTGACAGATGCCGAGTCGCAGCTGGAGGTGATCCGTGCACGAGGTGGCACGAACGGAGTGCTGGTCGTCGTGCTGGTCCTAGCGCTCGTGAGTTTGAATCTACTGAGCGTGATGCTGCTTGCCGGTTGAAGGCGGGCAGGTGGGCACAGCCATGGCCGACTCGTAACGCGCGCCGCTGCGTTACTAAGCTCGACCATGGCTGTGTCGGTTAGTCATCAGGCCGCCAGGCGGTCGCTACGCTCGCTTTCCTGGCGGGCGAGGTGCTCTACGGCCTCCTCGCTCGCGCGTAGGTCTTCGAACAGGTAACGATCCGCGCTCGAGGGGTGCATCATGGCGATGGCGCGAGCCATCTCCAGCGCCCAACGTTTCCGCCGTTCGATTCCGCGACCCAGCAGGATTGCGTAACCTGCCGTGATGGCTGTTGCCAGCAGTGCAAGAAGCCATTCCATCATCATTCTCCATAGGTTCTTCGGGTGCCATGCCCGGTGAACGCCGGAGAGAGAGAGGGAAGGGGAGGGGGAAGCTATCTCTCCGGCGTTACACCGGGAGATAGCGGTGCAACGTGTCAGGGGGTGGCCGTTTTGGCAAACCGCACTGCCATATGAATGGCATCGCACGGCAGCACACCCACAGCCCAGCTGGTGTCGACAGCCGGGCGGCTCACGGTGGAGCGACCGGTCTCGAACGAGCCGTTCTGGGGGCAGGAGCCCTGGATTTGTTGCACGTATCGGTTCATAGCGAGGCGGAGTATAGTCGCCTCTGTATATAAATCCAGCATTTCTTCCCCATGTATTCCCCATGCACGTGAATACTGCCGACCACACCGCAGATTCCGCCTGGTCCCGGGTGATCGTGCACGCGGACATGGATGCCTTCTACGCGTCGGTGGAGCAGCTCGACAACCCCGAGCTGCGTGGCAAGCCGGTGCTCGTGGGTCCGCGCAGCGATCGCGGCGTGGTGCTCACTGCAAGCTACGAAGCCCGGCCCTTTGGCGTCGGCAGTGCCATGCCTGTCGCTGTGGCGCGGCGTCGTTGTCCGCACGGTGTGTTCGTGCCGCCGCGGTTCGACCGATACAAAGAGCTGTCGCAGCGGATCATGGCCGTCTTTGCGGACTTTTCGCCGCGTGTAGAGGCGATCAGCCTGGATGAGGCCTTTCTTGACATGACTGGTGCCGAGGGCATTTTCGGTGGTCCGGAGCGCATTGCCAGCGACATTCAGCGTCGCGTGTTTGAGGCCACCGGCGGGCTGACGGTGTCGGTGGGGGTTTCTGCGACCAAGTATGTTGCCAAGGTAGCGAGCGGTTACCGCAAGCCCAACGGAATTACCATCGTGCCTGCACATGAGGTGCTGTCATGGCTCGCCCCGCAGGATGTGTCGAGGCTTTGGGGGGCAGGTCCCGTCACCCAGGAGAAGCTGCGAGGGTTGGGTTATCACTGTATCGGTGATGTTGCGGCCGCCGATGAAGCGCTCCTGCGTCGCCAACTAGGCGCCATGGGCGCGCAGTTTCACGATCTCTCGCACGGTCGCGACCCGCGTACGGTTGCCCGCCGCAGAAGTGCCCAGAGCCTGAGCTCCGATCGCACGCTGGCGGCTGACGTTGGCGATCCCGCCGAGGTGCGCCGACACCTGCAACGCGCTGCGGACCGGGTGGCGAAGCGCCTGCGCAGCAAAGGGTTGCGCGCGGGCGGTGTGCGTATCAAGCTGAAGACGGCGGCTTTCCAGCAGTTCACCCGCCAGTGCACCATCGCCCCATCCGATCTCGCTGCGGATTTTTATGCCGCCGCGTGCCGATTGTATGAGGGGCTTGATCATGCCGGACCGTTCCGTCTGGTTGGCCTCGGCACGTTTGATCTGCTGCGGGCGGAAGCACCGCGTCAGTTGGGCCTGTTCGAGTCAGCCCGGCAGAGCAATCTGGAAGGGGTGATGGATGCGGTAAACGCGCGATTCGGCGACGGTGCAGTGCATCGCGCCCGCGATACCGGCTCCCAGACCATCCTTGATCACAACGTCAATCTCGATTTCGTCGACGAAGACGACGAAGCCAGCTAGATAACAGCTGGGTGACAGTCAGGTGCCAGCGTGCTGGTTGGACAATGCCAACCACATGGCATTGGCGCGCGGGTGCGCCGGTGCAAAGGCGAGCACATCCTCCACCAGATTGCGTGCTGCAAAGGTGTCACCGGTGGATGCTTTGTCGCTGGCCCGCTCCACCAGGATGTCCGCCGTGCGGGTAATCCAGGTCAATGCGTCCTTGTTCTGCGAATCAAGGCTCAACATGTTACGGGCGACGGCGACCACGTTGGCCTTTGGCGGTAACGTCAGCGCATCCTGTTCGAAATAGCGGGCAGCGTCGGCGTTCATTCTGGCTAACTGATTGGCGTGAGTGTTCAGCGTCAGCAGACGTCCCTCGAGCATTGCGATGACGTCCCGGTACTGTGGGTCGACGATGAACACATCACCAAATGCCCGGGTGTAACCGGCCAACACATCCCGTTGCTCCAGTACGGCCAGTCGGCTGGCGTAGTAGCGCACATGTTCGAGCAGGGGCGGGGTGTTTTCTGATGCCAGAAGGCTCTCCGCAAGCGTCAGGAAACGCTCGTGATTCTCCTGGTTGATGTCACGCAGCCAGGCGTAGGTCGTCAGCTCGTCGAACCGCGGATCGCTGGCCAGGCCGTCCACTGGTTCGTCGGCGGCCACTGCGGCCGGTGCTTGCGCCATGATCATCTCGAACGGCTGTCGGGGCTCCGCGGCGAGGGTCGGAGATTGCGGTTGTGGGCTCACCGCCGACAGCAGCCGGTCCCGAGTCTGTTCTAACCATCGTTCCACCACACCGTGGTCGAGGAAGTTGTAGGCAGCGAATGCGCCAGCCGCAAGCAGGCCGAGAACCATCAGCGCGGTGGCGGGCAGGCGTGACTTTGCTTTGGACCTTGCCACCCGCAACGTCGGCGTGCGGAAGAACTGCGTGGCCGCCATCGGCACTGGGTTGGCAGCTTGCGCAACGGCGCCTTGTGGCGGCACTTGCGCATCCGGCACGGTGGACGTCGGGAAGCTGCTGGTGCGCCGGTCCCGGGCGGCTACCAGGTGCGGCCGCGCTGCGGGCTCGGTGATGGTGATCTCCTCCACCTCGAGCGGTTCTTCGTAAAAAAGGCGCATGCCCGCAGCGGGCTTGTTGGCTTTGTCCACACGCGCAGGTGTTGCTGCTGCCGGAAAGGCTTCCCGCACAAGCATGGGTACAGGACCGGTCAGCTCCGTGAGCGTGTTGGATATCACGTACAACGTCGTGCCCACGCGCAGGTGATTGCCGGCGTGGAGGTGGGCAATGCGGGCGATGGGCTCTCGGTCGACGAAGATCTGCCCTGCCACGCAGGTGACCCACAGCTCACCGTCGACGATATCGAAGCGGGCAGCATGCTCCGCCTCGTCGACGCTGGCGACCAGCTCGCCGTCGAAGCCTTCGCAGAGCACGGCACCCGGAACCAGACGCAGCGAAAGGCTTGCGTCTTCGGTTTCTACATACCAACGAGCCGCTACTGG
>JAUILW010000348.1 GCA_030432795.1 Gammaproteobacteria bacterium | reverse complement strand
GACAGGGGCTGGCCGTTGTCCCATTTCAGGCGGGTGATCCGGCGGAAAGGCGGGGCCTTGCGGCCAACGAGCTCATCCCACCAGTCGTGTCGGTCTTCGCGCTGTTTGCCGATGGCGCAGTAGCCTTGCCAGAGCTGCTCCACCGTCAGCGGGGCGCCGCGATGGATCAGGCCGCAGGTGGAGATGAAGCCGACCAGTGAGCGAGCCGTAAATGCGCCGCGGCTGAAGCCGAACACGTAGATCTCATCGCCGTCGTTGTAGTGTTCCACCAGCCAGTTGTAGGCGGCGCGCACGTTGCCTTCCAGGCCAAAGCCGAAGCCGCCGCCGGTGAAGTTGTCCATCACGCCGGTGCCCACGCCCTGGTGGTAGTAGCGGCGCTGCAGCCAGCCGTCCTCCACCAGCCCTTCGCGGGTGAGCGTGTGCAGGTGCTGCACGTTGGTGCTGTCGTCGCGGGTGTTCCATGTGCCGTCCAGAAAGACGGCGAGGCGCTGCCTTGTGGTCATCTTATTATTCTTCTCCTCACGCACGCGCCGGTTCGTCGCGCGTTGCCGACGATATCAGATTCGCAGGCTCAGCCCATCCGGCTGACCACCGCAGGCGTCACTGTGGCAGTGCGCTCATGGTTCTTCTGTCACCAGGACGACATAAGCGCTGGAAAAAACGTCGAATGCTTTGACAGTGTTGCAACGCTCCCATACTGTCTTTCGTGTTCTCGACGCTCATGGAATGAGTGTGCTTGCACGGCCAGTGGCGGGCGGTAGCAGTCAGTAGCAGGTAGCAGCCGGCAGTAGCCGGCAGGAGCAGGCAGAAGTGGCCGGAGAGCCACCGGGCCTATAAAACGACGGGACGAGCATCGATGAACTGTGATAGCTGTGGCGCGGCCGCAAGCGACGGAGCACGCTTTTGCGGTCAGTGCGGAAAAGTGCTGGCTGCGCGTTGCGAAAGTTGTGCACATCCCCTGGTGGAGGGTGCGCGCTTCTGTTCGCAGTGCGGAGTTGCCGTTACGGGGGTGGCGAAGCCTCCGGCGCGAGTGGCAAGAACTGAACAACGACAGCTCACGACGCTGTTCTGCGATCTCGTGGGCTCCACCCAGCTTGCATCGCGCATCGACGCCGAAGACCTTCGTGATGTGCTCAACCGGTATCAGCTCACCTGTCTGGAGGTGCTGCGCAACCACGACGGCTACCTGGCCCAATACCTTGGCGACGGGCTGCTGTGCTATTTCGGCTACCCGGCCGCATCGGAGCACGATGCGGAGAACTCCGCGCGCGCAGGCCTCGCCATGATCGAGGCCGTGTCGGCGCTGGAGCTTGAGGTGGATAGCGAACCGTTGCAGCTCGAGGTGCGCGTCGGCATCCACACCGGGCCGGTGGTGGTGGGCGAAGTGGGTAGCGGCGAGCGCAAAGAAACGCTGGCCGTGGGCGCCACCACCAATCTGGCGGCACGCCTGCAGGCTGCAGCTGAACCGAACACCGTGCTCATCAGCGAGCAGACCCACCAGCTGCTGCGTGGTCGTTTGACGACGCTGGCACTCGGCGCCCGGGAATTCGTCGGAGTGCGCAGCGCCGTGCGGGTATTTCGAGTGGTTGGCGGGCAGGAAAGCTCCGCTAATGAGGTTTCGCCTGTTCGCTTGAGCCCCTTCACCGGCCGGGCCGCCGACCTTGCCATTCTCGTGGACCGGGCGCGAAAAGCGCAGGGCGGCTTTGGTCAGTGTGTGCTCGTCGCCGGCGAGCCGGGCATCGGCAAATCGCGGCTCGTGCGGGGCCTGCGAGATGAGCTTGTCGGTCAGTCCGTTGGTTGGCTCGAGTGCCGTGCCGAGCATCTCACCCACGCCCGGCCGCTGGCGCCAGTGGTCGTGCTGATCGAAAGCAACCTCGGGCTTACGACGATCACCGATGAGGCGCAGCGGCGCCGTCTGCTGGTGCAAGGCCTCGAAATGGTGGGCATGTCGGCACCGGAAGATGTAGCGCTGGTGGCGCAGCTGCTCAACCTCGCCAACGAAGAAGAGATAGCCCTGATTGCCAACCTGCAGGGTGATGTGCGCGCCCGGCTGGTGGATGCGCTGGCGCGTTGGATCATTGCGCTGTCGGGCGCGCGCCCAATCGTGCTGGTGGTCGAAGATCTGCAGTGGTTGGACGCCAATTCCGCCAGCTGGGTCAGCCGTATTGCGGAGCTTGTGCACAATCAGCGGGTACTGCTCATCGTCACGCAACGGCCGCAGCCGGTGCCGCGTTGGGTGGAGCAGCCGAACGCGCTGCTGCTGTCACTGTCGGCGCTGGACCCACAGGAAGCGCGAGCACTGGTGGAGCGGCTGGCCTCCCGTCGCAGGCTCACGGGTGAAGACATGGTCGCTGCGATCGTCGATCGCGCCGATGGCAATCCGCTGTTCATCGAGGAACTGGTGCAGAACCTGCAGCAGAACGTGGCGCAGGCGGTGGGCCTGGTGCCGATGTCACTGCAGGACCTGCTGATGGCGCGTCTCGATGCGGTGGGTGAAGCGAAAACGACCGCGCAGCTCGGTGCCTGTCTCGGGCGGCAGTTCGAGTTCGATCTGCTGTCGGCGGTCAGCAGCGACGAGCAAAGCACCCTCAGGGAGCACATCGATCGGCTGGTGGAGGCGGGGTTGCTGTACCGCCGCCGCGCGGACACCGAAACCTATCTGTTCAAGCACGCGCTGACCCGGGACACCGCCTATCAGTCGCTGGTGCGCTCCGAGCGGCGACAGCGGCACCAGCAGATTGCCGATCTTCTATGCTCCGATGCGTTTGAGGAGCGCGTGGCGCCGGAGGTCATCGCGCACCACTATACCTGCGCGCAGAATTACCCGCGTGCCGTCGAGTATCTGGTTCGCGCCGGTGAGAAAGAGCGCGCGCAGCACGCCATCGTCGAGGCGGAGGTGCACTATCAAAGCGCGCTCGACATGCTGCTCGAGATGCCGCCGGGCAAGGCCCGGGACGCTCAGGAACTGCCCATCCGCATGGCGCTCGGGCGGCTGCTCATGGCGACTGCCGGTTACAGCGCTGCCGAGGTGGAAGCCAATGCCTTGCGGGTGGGTGAGCTCTGCGACGATCTCGGCGACGAGCCGAGCGTATTTCCAGCGCTCTTCGAGCAGTGGAGCGTTGCCATGGGGCAGGAGGATGGCGCACGCATGCTGGGCTTCGCGGAGCGTCTGCTCGGCCACGCCCAGCGCATCAACGATGCCGGCCTGATGGTGGAAACGGAGCTTGCCATGGCTGCTACGCGCCGAGTGCTCGGCGAACCGGCAAGCAGCGTTGAACACGCGCAGCGCAGCATCGGTTTCTATGACTTCGAGCGCGACCGGGCGCATGTGCACATGTTCGGCCAGGACCCCTGCGTGATGTCCTTTGCCCTGGGAGGGCTTGCACTTGCCGTGATGGGGCGGCTCGACGAAGCGCTGCGCTGGGCCGACGACGGCCTGCAACTGGCAGTGCGCACGGAGCACCCCTACACGCTGGTGTGCGCGCACGCCTTTCGTGCACCGGTGTGCAACTTGCGGGGGGATTGGCTCGAGGCGCTGCAGGCGGCGGATGCGCAACATCGGCTGTCGCTGGAAGGCGGATTTGCATTGTATGAAGCAGGTGCGCTTGGGCATCGCGCCACAGCCCTGAACGGCCTCGCACGCCACGAGGAGGCGGCCGCCGCTGCTGAGGCATCGGCGCAAGGCTATGTGGCGGCGAACGCGTTGACGGGCTCCATGACCCCGCTCATTGCGCTTGCCGAGGCGCAGTTGGCGCTGGGGCAGCTCGATGCGTGCGAACAGGCGTTGCAGCGCGCGGATGAACTGCAGGCTCGGGGCGTCACCCCATACAAGTGGCCGGACCTGGCCTCGGTGCACGCCGGCCTTCGGGTTGCCCGCGATGGCGAACTGTCCGAGGCGGCCACGGCCCTCTACACCGAGGCGATTGCCACGGCGCTGGGGCAGGGCGCTTTGCTGACCGCGCTGACGTCTGCCTCAGCTTTCGCGCAGGCATTGCTGACGGCGGGGCGCCATACCGAGGCAGCGCAGCTGTTGGATACGCATCTGTCGGCGATTGCGGTGACGGGGGGCGAGGCACCCATCATCACGGCCGCCAGACATCTTCTCAGTCGAGCCGGGAGTTAGTCGATGTTGTTTGCCAATCGAATCTGGATCGCGCAGTTTTTCTGGGCGTTTGGCGGC
>JAUILW010000347.1 GCA_030432795.1 Gammaproteobacteria bacterium | reverse complement strand
CTGTCGCAGCTCATCGTCGATCTGAAGAACGACGGCGCGCAGGTGCGGCCCATACGCAATATGTCCGGCGGTGAGGACTTCAACGAGGTGGTGTTCGTGGACGTGTTCGTGCCGGACGACCGGGTGGTCGGTGAGCCCGGCAACGGCTGGCAGCAGGTCACCTCGGAGCTGGCGTATGAGCGCAGCGGCCCGGAACGCTTTCTGTCGGCCTTCCGTGTGTTCGTGGAGCTGGTGCGTGCGGTTGGTGACAACCCCACGGACAGCGAACTCGCCGCCGTGGGCAGGATAGCCGCACAGCTCATGACGCTGCGCCGCATGTCCGTGTCCGTGGCGGGCATGCTCGAAGCGGGCAAGGAAGTGGCCGTGGAAGCGGCGCTCGTGAAGGAACTCGGCAACAACTTTGAGAAGTTGATGCCAGACATGGCGCGCCTGGCGGCCAGCGATCGCCGCTCCGCCGCGTTTCGCCGCTGCTATGAGGAAACCATGTTGTTGTCGCCGTCATTCACGCTGCGCGGTGGCACCCGGGAAATATTGCGCGGTGTCATCGCGCGGGGGTTGGGCCTGAGATGAGCGAACAGAGAGAGTTGATCGTCGACACCGCGCAGCGGCTGTTTGGCGACCTGGTGGACAAGGCGATGCTCGACAGCGCCGAGCGCGGTGATTGGCAGCAGGGCCTGCACGCATCGCTGGTGGAGAATGGTTTTCATGAGCTGGGCGGTGCCGACACCGGCACGGGCGCTGATGAGCTCTTCGCCTTTCTCGAGGTGGCAGGCGAGCATGCGGCACCGCTGCCGCTGGCAGATACTCTGATTGCCAATGCCTGGCTCGGCACGCTGGAGGGCGCCAGCGGTATTGGTGAGGTGGATGGCGGCGTGGTGCGCGACGTGCCGTGGGGCCGGGCGGTGCGGCGGGTTGTTGGCGTCACACCGGGTTCGCGCGAGGTGGTGGTGATCACTGCGCCTGAAGTCGTGCGCCAGAGTGCCAACATGGCCGGTGAGCCGCGGGATGATGTGGCGCTGCCCGCGGATGCCGAGCGCGTGCAGGTGCCGGTGGATCCGCAGCGTTGGCTCGCGCTCAGCCGTGTAGCGCTCATGGCGGGCGGGTTGCGCAGCGCCCTGGCTCAGGCCATTCGCTACGCCACGGAGCGGGAGCAGTTCGGCCGCCCCATCAGCAAATTTCAGGCTATTCAGCACACCCTTGCGGTTATGGCAGCGGAGGTTGCCGCTGCCGGACGCGCAGCGGATGCAGCGGTGAGCGCGGTGGGTAGTGCCCGAGAGGAAGTGGAGCTGGCCGCTGCCAAGAGCCGCTGCGGCGAAGCGGTGGCGGTGGTGGCGGAGGCGGCACATCAGGTGCACGGTGCCATCGGCTTCACCCATGAGCATCGGCTGCACCACACCACGCGCCGCCTGTGGGCCTGGCGGGATGAGTTCGGCAACGAGGTCGCCTGGCAGCGTAAGCTCGGTGCGGTCGTTGTGGCGCAAGGCGCCGATGGTGTCTGGGATTTTGTTACGAGTGGGCGTTGAACGCGCAGTTGCCTGAGCGGCCCGCCGGACCGGTGGCGATCGCGAGTTCCGCCTGTCTCACCGGCGCCGAGGTGCGCTACGACGGCAGCGGCGCGCGATCGTCCTACCCGCACGACCGACTGGACGGGTGGTTGGAGCTTCGGCCGGTATGCCCTGAGATGGGTATCGGCATGGGCACACCGCGACCACCGATCCGGCTGGTGGGTCACCTCGATGCGCCTCGTGCCGTCGGTGTGACGGAACCGGATCGAGACTACACTGCAGCACTCGTCGAGTATGCACACGATCAGGTGCGCACCCTGCGCGCTGCGGGCATTGCCGGCTTCGTGTTCATGAAGAACTCGCCGAGCTGCGGCATGCACCGGGTAAAGGTGTATGGCGATACCGGTATGGCGGTGCGTCGCGGCCGCGGCATCTTCGCCGCAGCGTTGCTCGACGCCTGGCCGGAACTGCCGGGAGAAGATTGCGGCCGGCTGTTCGATGCGGTGCTGTGCGAAAATTTTGTGCTACGCGTGTTTGCGTACGCGCATTGGCTGGCGTGTGAGCAGGAGGGTCTGTCGCCCGCGGCGCTCGTTACCTTTCATTCCCGGTACAAGTACCTGCTGATGGCCCATTCCATCGTTGCCTATAAGGAGGCGGGTCGGTTGCTCTCCGATCTCAGCGGCGACTGGCAGTCGGTGGCGGCGCGCTACATCCGTGTGCTCGCGGCTGGGCTTGCCCGGCCGGCCAGCCGCGGCGGCCATGCCAACGTGCTGTCGCACCTGCAGGGCTACTTCAAAAATGTGCTGCCCTCGGAGGCGCGCCAGGAACTGGCAACGCTCATCGACGACTACCGCAAAGGGCAGCAGCCGATTCTGGCGGTGCTGGCACTCCTGCGACACCACCTGTCGCGATACCCGGAGCAGTACCTCGCCTGTCAGGTATATCTGGAACCTACCCCGGCGGCCGCGGGTTTGCGCCTGACGCTCTGATTCGCGCTATCCGCAGCGCAATCGGGCGTCGTCCAGCCGACGAAGGCGAAGTTGGAAGTGCTGCCCTTCGGTGTCCCGTGTCACAGGCTCCACCGCTTCGCCACTTGCCAGAATCAGCCGACACGTCTGGGCTGCTGCCACGGTGAGCTGCAACGGCTCGTAGGCATCGATGGTCACGTCGAACCCGTCGGCATGGTGTTTCCACCGCAGAATGCGGCCATTGGCCGACACGAGCCTTGGCGTGCTGGGCGAACCACCCGGCACGAGCACCGCGTGATCGGCGGTGAGGTGCACATAGGTTCCGCTTGTCGTTCGGCGCCAACCGGCGACGTTCCGTGAGCGTGAGAGGTCGGGTAGGGAGAGCGATGCTGGCAGGCGCAGGGTGCGCAAGGCGCCCAGATTATCGATGTGCCAGTGCCCTTGCGAAGTGCGTGTGATGCGTGCGCTGTGGTACCCGGCCACCCGCTTGGAATACTGACTCGCATAGAGCGGGGTGTGTGCCTGGTTGCGTGCGTAAGCGTATACGTCGAGCAGTGCCTGCAGGGCGCCGGGCTTGGTGCCGGAGTAGAAGTGGTAGTAGATCGCCATGGGTTTGAGCCGCCGTACACCGTCCGTGCGCTGGAATGTTTCGATGACGCGGCGGAAGCCGTGAAACGGCCCCGTCCAATCGTTGGTGTAGACGTTCTCGTTCATGATTGGCGCATAGACCTGCCAGCCGCCCTCGGTCCAGCGCGACTGCGGCGAGACATTGGTGAGCGACGGCAGCGCATCGCGGATCTGCGTGTTGCCGCCGTTGAGATTGGCGAGCCCGCGCTCGGCAGTGAGCGCCACCGCCTCGCCGCTCGGCAGGGCGTCGCCAGACCACAGGAAAAGCTGCGTGCGTTTGCCGGCGGGCGCGAGCGTCCGATCGATGTAGTCGCTGGAGCCGTTCACTTCGCGGGTGAGGTCCTTGCGGTAGCCCTCGATGGGTAAGCCGAGCCCGTACAGTGTGTCGGTGGTATCGATGGCGTGGCGACGGGCCCAGAAGAACGGATGGCTGTATGTGTGGCTGGCGATCTCCACGTTCGGCAGCGCGAAGATCTTCCGCGCCAGGGGTTCGAGCTCCGCTGAGAGTTCAGGGTACACGCCGGTGCTGGCGATCTCTCCTTCGATGATGCTTACCGTATGCGGCAGGTCGATGGCAGCGAACACCGCATCGTGCAGCACCTCGGCGCTGAACGGTGTGCCGGGCATCTCCGCGCGGCTGGGAAAGCCGTCGCCGTCCACGTAGGAGATGAGGATGCGCCTGCCGTTTTCCGTGGTGGTGTCCGGTATCGGTGCATTGGCACTGCCCAGGCTGCGTTCGATGAACGCGAACGGGTCGAGCAGCCAGCGCCGTTGCCCGGCGAAGCCTTCCTGAAGCAGGTAGGGGTGCTGTGCGTAGCCACCCCAGGGACCCGTTGCCACGGGTACCACGAGCTCGTCTTCCAGCTCCATGGTGATCCATGCGGTGTTGGCGGGGCCACTGAGCTTGAGTGGTGCGGGCACGAACTCCTGCTCCACGGCGGGTGCTTCGAAGTCACCGTAGCCGGGGCCTGTGCTGTTCAGCGTTGCCCGGTGCTGGCGGCTGCTGGCGAGGCGTTCCACACCCAGCGCGGCGAGGGTGCTTGCGCCGAGCGGCGGCAGGCTGCCGAACATCGCGATGGG
>JAUILW010000346.1 GCA_030432795.1 Gammaproteobacteria bacterium | reverse complement strand
GGACCCTTGTTGCTGGCGCTGCCTCTCAGTCT
Organism: Gammaproteobacteria bacterium; assembly: GCA_030432795.1. Classification (GTDB taxonomy): domain Bacteria; phylum Pseudomonadota; class Gammaproteobacteria; order Pseudomonadales; family Azotimanducaceae; genus SYFY01. The sequence goes on along the minus strand of JAUILW010000346.1, from coordinate 4,178 downwards.
GGCAGGCGTGTTCCTGCTCGGTGGGTTGCGCCTGGATCGCAGTGCCTGGCTCGGTCTGCTCGCTGGTGCTGCGTTTGCGGTGGCAACGGTCGCCTACCGGGGGGCAGCGCTGGCGCTGGATGGTGGCGACTATGTGGTGCGCGCCGCGGTGACGCTGTCGGTGAATCTGTTGTTGCAGACGTTGCTCATGGGGGCCTACCTTGCGGCGCGTGAGCGGCATGTGTTTGCACGCTTGTGGGCAAATAGACGCGCGATGATTTGGGTGGGCTTCAGCGGTGCGCTGGCGTCCATCGGCTGGTTCACCGCCATGACGCTGGTGAGTGCTGCGCTGGTGCGCGTGGTCGGCCAGGTGGAGCTCGTCTTTGCCTTCGCGACCAGCGTATGGCTGTTCGGTGAGCGGGTGCGGCCCCGGGAAATTGTGGGTGCGATTCTGATCGTAGCGGGTATTCTGTTGCTCGTCTGAAACTGAACAACTCGGGAGGGGAGCTGTGTCTTACAACACCATTCTCAGCGAATCACGTGGCGACGTGCAGGTCATCACCCTGAACCGGCCCGACCGCATGAACGCCTGGACCTACGAGATGGCCGAAGAGCTGGCCCGCGCCATCAACGCAGCCAATGATGACGACGACGTTGGTGCCATCGTGCTCACAGGTGCCGGGCGCGGCTTCTGCGCGGGGGCCGATGTAGAGGCGGTGTTCAAAGCACAGGCCGAAGGCGAGACCCTGGCGCGCTCTGAGGACGCCCAGGACTGGGTAGGGCTGGTGCGTAAGTCCAAGCCCATCGTTGCCGCCGTGAACGGTGCCGCCATCGGCCTTGGCCTCACCAAGATCCTGCCGCTGGACTACATCCTGGCAGCCCAGAGCGCCAAGCTGTCACTGCGCTTCGTCAAGATGGGCGTGGTGCCGGAGCTTGCCAGCTCCCGCTTCCTGTTCGCCCGGCTCGGCTTCGGCCAGGCCAGCGAACTCATGCTCACGGGCCGTACGGTGGATGCTTCCGAAGCACTGTCTCTGGGGCTCGTAGACGCGGTAGTGACGGCCGAGAGCCTGCTGGACGACGCTGTGGCAGTGGCGCGCTCCATGGGGGAAAACCCCCGAGACGGTGTGCGCATGATCAAGGAGCTCATCACCCTCAATGCGGCGGAAACCGACCTGCGCACCGTGCAGAAGCGGGAAGGGGAAGCGCTGCGACGCGCCTATGAGTCCGCGGAGCATAAAGAAGCCATCGCTGCGTTTCTGGAGAAGCGAACACCGGACTTCAAGGCGGCGCGGGAACGCGGCTGATGTCCGCAGTGACGCTCACGCGTCACGACGGCTGGGCGGAAGTGGTGCTCAATCGGCCCGAGCGGCGCAACGCCATCGACGGCCCTCTGGGCATCGCCCTCGCTGCAGCGTTTGCAGACGTTTCCGCCGACCCGACCTTTGGTGTGGTGCTGTTGCGCGGCGCTGACGGTGCGTTCTGTTCCGGCCTCGATCTGAAGGCCTTTAACGCGGAGCCGCCGGCGCCCTGGGTCAACGATTTTCAGGCCATCTGGCGCGGCGCGCATCGGGCCTTGTTCAATTGCCCGATACCCATCGTCTGCGCGCTCGAGCGCTTTGCCATCAACGGTGGTGCGGCCCTTGCGCTGGCTGCGGATCTGCTGGTGGCAGGGGAAGAGGCGTTCCTCCAGGTAGGTGAGATCCAGCAGGGCATGGCTGCACCCTACAACGTTGCCTGGTTGAACCTGCGCGCTCCGGAGTTCGTGCGGGCGCAGCTTGCGTTCTCCGGCCGTCGCTTCAACGGCGTGGAACTCGCAAAGCTCGGACTGGCGTATGCGTGTGCACCGGATGCGGAGGTGCTCGCACAGGCGATCGCACTATGCCAAAAACTTGCGGAGTATCCCGAAGGCGCATCGCGGCGCATCAAAGCCGGCTTGCGAGCGCACGTCGGCGTTTCTGCTGATGCCTGGTTCGATGCCGCGGTGAGTGCCGATCCGCTGCAGCAGCGGCTGGCGCCGCAGCATCAGAAAGACTAATCCTTGACTGCGGTGTCCCGCTGCCGCGGGGCCAGCGCAGCCGCCATGCGCTGCGTCCTTTCCCGCAGGTTCCCGCCGAGGTGCCAGGTAGCCTCCAACGCAGCGTACACATCACGGTTGCCGGTCTGCTGCGTCAGCCCCAGAGCCGTGGCGTAGGGTGTGTGGCCCGCCTCTCTCAGAACATTGGAAGTTATGGACCCCACCGCGTGGAACAGCACGGCGTGCCAGGCACCTTCGTGACGAATGCCGTGCGCGGTGAGAGCTGCGTGGGTGGCTTCGACAATGGGCCGGCCGAACGTCGCTGTGTGCGCTGCCTCGTGAAACAGGAGCTCGAAGGCCAGGCAGCCGCTGACTTCGGCGTTGTTGTTGGCGAGTGTAATGCGCGGCGGCGGGTCGAACGTGTATGCGCCGGCCCAGTTTGCGTAGGGCACGACATCTACCCTGATGGGGGCGTCGGGCCACGGTGCGCCGAGGGTGCGGACCATGTTTGCGGCCATCTCTTCTTCGTGGCCTACCAGTTGAGCCAGCAGATCGCCGAGCAGCTGCTCGCTTGCAGCCTTGTGGGCCGGCCACCGATGTTCCTGATACGCGGGCATGCAGACCTGCAAGGCTTTTCGCACGGATTCGTCTGTCAGTTGATCCGGACCCTGGGTGAGCGCTTCGGCGAGACCGCGCGTTGCGGCATCGTGCAGCAGGGAACGCTCGACATAGGGCAGGTAGGCACGGCTGAGCGCGCCGCAGGCAGGCCGCATGGCGCTGTTCAACGCTTCACGATCCGCATCCGCGAGACGCACGCGGCCGCGCAACTTCAGCGTTGTGGCCTGCTCACGCGCGTAGTGGTAAGCCAGGTGATGCAACGCTACCCATGGGTCGATGAAGAACGCGAAGTGTCCTTGAGGGCTGGATACGGATGCAGCACTCGACGTGGCGGCCGCAATCATCATGGCCGCACCCAGTAGCGCCTGCCTGATCATGCGGAAGCCGATCCTTGCGCAGCGTCTGATCGGTACTGCCACAGGCCGCTCCAGAACAGACCGATGATAAAGATCACCGCCGACATGACGACGCCGGGTATCAGCGCGCTCAGCGGCGAGAACCCCTCGATGACAAGCCCGAGCACGTAAGCGCTCACGGGCGAGGCCACCATGAAGCTGAGGATCAGTACGCTGAGTACCTGCGCGCGATGCTGCGCTGGCGCCAGCTCCTGCACGGTGGTGCGTGCGATCGTCGTGGTGATGCCCATGTTCAGGCCCCACGCAACCAGTGCCACATAGAACAGCCATAGCGGCGGCTCCATGATCAGAAGCCCCAGCACTACCATGCGGGTGAGCTGCATGAACAGAAACAGGCGCCCCGGGTGCAACAGCGGCATGACGAAGTACAGCAGCACGTTCGAGCCGACACTGCCTATGGTGAAGACGATCATTACCTGCGCGAGGAACGCCGCGTCGCCGCCATACACCTCCTTGACGATATAGGGCATGGCGATGATGTAGGCGCCGGCGTTGAACAGGCTCGATAGAAAATTCAGTCCGATGACGTTGCGCGCCAGCACGGTGCGCCATGTGGCGCGCAATGCATCCGCCAACCGCGGGCGTTGCAGGGAGGTGCTCGGCAGGTCCGGCAGCATGCGTGTTGCCAGCCCGCCGAGCAGGAACAGGGCCGATTGGATGGTGAGCACCTCCACCAGCCCGAGTGTCTCCAGCTGGCCGCCGAGGTAGAAGCCCAGCATGCCGACACCCGTAGTCGCGATGGTCATCAGCACCACTGCACGCTGCACATCGAAGTGGGCGACCCGCGACAGGGTGGCCTGGCGGGAAGGGTCCGACAGCGCTTGTACCCCCGCCATGCCCACACCATAGGCCACCACCCACCAGTAGCCGAGGTGACCCTGCTCGTAGACGTAGGCGATCAGCAGCGGCGGTAATGCCATGAGCACGTGCATGATCAGCAGGTAGGTGCGGCCATTGAGCCGGTCGCCCATGAGCCCGCCGATGAGCAGCAGCGCCAGCGGCGGCAGCTCGGCGATGGAACGCGCCGCCCCGGCCCGATCGGCGGGCTGGTCGAGGATGCCGACCAGCAGCCAGGTGAACAGAAATCCGTACAGGCTCATGCCGGCCATCCACAGGCTCGAGCCGCTGAGGTAGTAAGCGAACGGACGGTG
>JAUILW010000345.1 GCA_030432795.1 Gammaproteobacteria bacterium | reverse complement strand
CTGACCGCTGCTGCTGCCGCCGCACTCGGCTATGCGCAACACACGCACCGCGATGACCTTGCGCTGATCGACGCCTTCCAGCTGGTCAGCGACGCCGGCGAGTTGCTGATCGACGCCCACTCGCGCCGGAACCTGGAAATCGACAGCCGACCGGACGGCACCACCGAGGCCACGCTCCTCACCCTCATGGACACCACCCGCACCCCCATGGGCAGCCGCCTGATGCGGCGCTGGCTTACCGCACCGAGCCGTAACATCGATACCGTCGCGGCCCGCCACCAGGCTGTGGGCGCCCTGAAGCTCGGGCCGATGGCGCCCCTGCGCAATACCCTGCGCCGCTTCGGCGACATGGAGCGCATCGTTTCCCGAATCGGCCTGCGCAGCGCCAGCCCCCGCGACCTGGCGCGCCTGCGCGACGGCCTTGGTGCGCTGCCCGCGGTGCGCAGCGATCTGCAGTCGGTGGATGTGCCATTGGTACGGCAACTCATCGGTGGCCTGCCGGAAGTGAGCGACCTCGCCGAGCTGCTGCAAACTGCCATCCTGGAAGCGCCGCCTGCCACCATCCGCGACGGCGGCGTGCTCGCCGACGGCTATGACGAGGCGCTGGATGCGTTGCGCGACCTCACGCGCAATGCGGCAGAGTTTCTCCACAAACTGGAACAGGGGGAGCGCGAGCGCACCGGCATCAGCACGTTGAAAGTGGGCTATAACCGTGTGCACGGCTACTACATTGAAACCAGCAAGGCCGCTGGAGACGCCGTGCCGGCAGACTATATAAGAAGGCAGACGCTGAAGAACGCCGAGCGCTACATTACGCCGGAGTTGAAGGCATTCGAGGACGATGCCCTCACCGCCCAGTCCCGGGCACTGAAACTGGAAAAGTCCCTCTACGATGAGCTCATAGGTGCGCTCGCCGAACGCCAGCCTGAACTGCGTCGGGTGGCAGACACGGTGGCGACTCTGGACGTGCTCGCAGCGTTCGCCGAACGTGCCGAAGCGCTGGACCTGCAGGCGCCGGAATTCCGCACCACCCCCGGTGTGGACATTCGCGGCGGCTGGCACCCGGTGGTCGCCGCACGCTCGACGAAACCGTTCATCGCCAACGACCTGTCGCTGTCGCCCGAGCGGCGCATGCTCATCGTCACCGGCCCCAACATGGGCGGCAAGTCCACCTACATGCGCCAGACGGCGCTGATCTGTGTGCTCGCCTACTGTGGCAGCTACGTGCCGGCGGCAGAGGCCCGCCTGGGGCCGGTAGACCGGATATTTACCCGCATAGGCGCGGGCGACGACCTGGCCGAAGGCCGCTCGACGTTCATGGTGGAGATGATCGAAACCGCCCACATTCTGCACAACGCCGGCCCCGAAAGCCTCGTGCTGCTGGACGAGATCGGCCGCGGCACCTCCACCTACGATGGCCTGGCGCTGGCCTGGGCGTGCGCCCAGCACCTGGCGGAGTCTGCCCAGGCGCTGACGCTCTTCGCTACCCATTACTTCGAGCTCACCGCGCTACCTCACGAGATTCCGGCGGCGCGTAACGTGCATCTCACGGCCACCGAGCATCGCGGCGACATCGTCTTTCTGCACGCCGTGGAAGATGGTCCCGCGAGCCAGAGCTACGGTGTGCAGGTGGCGCGCCTGGCGGGCGTGCCGGCGCCCGTGCTCAAGCGCGCACGGGCCCACCTGGCGCGTCTGGAGGCCGGCGTCCCGGCAAACTCACCGCAGGGCGACCTGTTCGCGGCGCTGCCAGCTTCGGCCGAGCCAGACGAAGAAACGCAAGCAGCTCTGGCGCTGCGTGAGGAGCTGACGAGCCTCGACCCGGACGATCTCACCCCCCTGCAGGCGCTCGAATTGCTCTATCACCTCAGGGAACGGTTCTCAGGCTGAGGCTTCAACCCTTTACCGGGGGCGCGAAGCGGCTAGAATAGCCGGCTTTTCAGCCACCCAGCGCCCAAGAGGACACCGTCATGACCTTCGTCGTCGCCGAAAACTGCATCAAATGTAAGCACACCGACTGCGTGGAAGTGTGCCCGGTGGACTGTTTCTACGAAGGCCCGAACATGCTGGTGATCCACCCGGACGAGTGCATCGATTGCGCGCTGTGCGAACCGGAGTGCCCGGTAAACGCCATTTTCTCCGAGGACGAACTGCCGGAAGACCAGCAGGACTTCCTGGAACTCAACGCCCGCCTGGCTGAATCCTGGCCGAATATCACCGAGAAGAAAGACGCGCTGGACGATGCCGAGGATTGGGACGGCAAGCCGGGCAAGCGCGATCTGCTCGAGGAATAGGCAAACCTGAGGCCCGGCGAGGCCTCAGGAATAGCGCAACATCACCCGGCTGCCATCGGCGAGGCCGTCGCGAAAGCGCGGCCCCCACACTAGCCAGCCCATGGTGTATTTGTTGCCCATCTTCTCCAGCACCGCGGACTGCACGCCCGCATCCGTGACGAGCGAAGCACGCATCTCCATGCTGGGCAGCTTTCGGTAGGCGCCGTCACTGTCCGTCCATACGCCCACGTCGCCAACCCATACACGCGCTTTGTCCAGGCCCCTCGATAGGGCTCTCGCGCGCCAGGCCTCTGCCGCCGTCACTACGTACAGCGCATCATCATGCGCCTGAAACCAAACCTCCGCCTGGCAGCGGCTCTCGCCACCGTCGGTTCGGATGGGGGTGATGTAGATCAGGTCGGAGCTTTCCACCGCCGGCTGCGCCTCGGCGTGCGCCATACGCGTCACCGCCGCCGCTACCACCGCCGCTGGTGCCATGGCCAGCACGCTTCGTCTCGTTATGCTCATTGCACCTCCTGCACCGCCAGTTTTTCTGCAATCTTGCCAGACCAGATTTTCGGCCCCTCGATGTGCACCGACTCACCGCGCGCGTCCACAGACACGGTCACCGGCATGTCCTGCACCGTGAACTCGTAAATTGCCTCCATGCCGAGATCCTCGAAGGCGAGCACTTCCGCCTGCTTGATGGCCTTGGCAACCAGGTAGGCAGCGCCACCCACGGCGATCATCGACACCGCACCCGTATCACGAATCGCCTCGATCGCAGCTGCACCGCGCTCTGCCTTGCCGATCATACCGACGAGGCCGGTTTTCTCGAGCAGCGTGCGCGTGAACTTGTCCATGCGTGTGGCGGTGGTAGGACCTGCAGGCCCCACCACCTCGTCACGCACCGGATCCACGGGCCCCACGTAGTAGATCACCCGGTTGGTGAAATCCACCGGCAGGTCCTCTCCCCGCTCGATCATGTCCACGAGGCGTTTGTGGGCTGCATCGCGGCCCGTGAGCATGCGACCGCTCACCAGCAGCGTGTCGCCAGACTTCCATTTCGCCACCTCTTCGCGGGTGAGTGTGTCGAGGTTCACACGCTTCACATCGTCGCCCAACTCGAAATCGATGTCCGGCCACTCCGACAGGTCCGGCGGGGTGAACTCCGCTGGACCGCTGCCATCGAGGGTGAAGTGCACGTGCCGGGTAGCCGTGCAGTTGGGAATGACGGCCACCGGCTTGTTGGCGGCATGTGTCGGGTGCGAACGCACTTTCACGTCCAGCACCGTGGTCAGGCCGCCGAGCCCCTGAGCACCGATACCGAGCCCGTTGACCTTGTCGAACAGCTCCAGGCGCAGCGCCTCGTCGCGGTCAGCAGCTCCGCGCGCTTTTAGCTCCGCCATGTCGATGGGTTCCATCAGCGATTCCTTGGCGAGCAGCATGGCCTTTTCCGGCGTGCCGCCAATACCCACGCCCAGGAGCCCCGGAGGGCACCAACCCGCGCCCATGGTCGGCACAACGCTGAGCACCCAATCCACCACCGAATCCGACGGGTTGAGCATGGCGAACTTCGCCTTGGCCTCGCTACCACCGCCTTTGGCGGCCACCTCCACCTCGAGCGTGTCGCCCGGCACGATGCGGGTGTGGATGATGGCCGGTGTGTTGTCCTTCGTGTTGCTGCGGCTTCCGTCCGGGTCGGCCAGCACCGAGGCGCGCAGCACGTTGTCCGGGTGCATGTAGCCGCGCCGCACGCCTTCGTTGATCATGTCATCAAGGGACAGATCTCCCTCCCAGCGCACCTGCATGCCTACCTTGAGAAACACCATGACGATACCGGTGTCCTGGCAGATGGGCCGCTTGCCCAGCGCGCACATCCGCGAGTTGACGAGCACCTGATTGAGCGCCGCCTTGGCGGCAGGCGACTCCTCCGCCTCCC
>JAUILW010000344.1 GCA_030432795.1 Gammaproteobacteria bacterium | reverse complement strand
CGGAGCGAGCAGGCGCAACGCCTCAACGGCCTCCGTTCCGCTTGCATCGTCCAGATTCAGATCGACCACAATGAGGTGAGGCGATGTCAGCGACTGCAGTTTCTCGCGCGCTTGCGCAATGCTCGCTGCCACGACGATCGCGTTGAATACATCCAGGCTCTTGAGGCCCATGCTCAGGGCATTGGCCACAATCGGGTGGTCGTCTATCAGAAGTGCCGTCATCCGTGGCTGCAAGGCTTCATCCTTCCCTGTGACCGGAACGCCTGCGGGTACTGCCATAGCGGTCAATATACACGCATCAACCGAAGGTCCTAAACCGTTTCAGCGGTGAATCTAAACCTTCGTTTACCCCGTTTGGCCGATAGTACACCGCTCCAGATGCGCCCAGTATGTCAACCCTCTTCCTCGTTCGGGGTGCCGCCACTCCCCGAACGATACGCCATGGAAGGGTCCACCATCCGGCACACGGAGCGTGCCGTCTATCGGGGGCATGGCGGCGCTGCGGCGCGCCGCCATGCGTTGCCCGTCGAGCAGCCTCGGCGCATCATTGGCCCCACGTTGAACAGGGGATGGGACATGGCACTGGTTCTACGGGAAGACGACAACGGTCTTTGCACGCTGACACTGAATCGGCCGGACGCGTTGAACGCGCTGTCGCCCAACATGTTTGTGGAGCTGCGCAAACACGTTGATGCACTGAGCGAGGCAACGGAAGAGATCGGGTGCGTGATCCTGCGCGGCGCCGGTCGCTCTTTCTCAGCCGGAAACGATCTCAAGGCTATTCAAGCAGGTGAGCGAGCACCGAGCGCGCACTTCCAGGCAGAGACCCTGGAGGCAATCGAAGCCCTGCCACAGCCGGTGATCGCCGTTGTGCAGGGCCACTGCTACACAGGCTCGCTGGAACTGGCGCTGGCGTGCGACCTGATGATCTGCGCCGACACGGCGCGTTTTGCCGACACCCACGGCAAATGGGGTATGTCGCCCACGTGGGGCATGAGCCAGAGGTTGCCGCGAAGGGTCGGCCTCGTGCGCGCCAAGGAGATCATGTTCAGCGGACGAGTAGTCGGCGGCGAGGAAGCTGCGGCCATTGGCCTGGCCAACCGCTGCGTGCTGGAAGCCGATCTGCTGCAGACGGCCCAGGATATGGCCCGAGGCTTCCTGGAAAACTCCTGGTTCACCCTGCGCGCCGACAAAATGCTGGTAAATCAGGGGCTCAACCACACGCTCGCCGACGGATTGCAATTCGAGCGAGACAATAGTCCCGGGCGTGGCCCCGACCTCGAAGACCGGCTCAAGCGGTTCGGAGCCTGATCGATGACCGAGGCCATCGCCGTCAATGTGGTTTGCATTGCGGTGGTCGCGGCCAACGGCATTTTCGTCATGTACCGCTGGGCTCCGCGACTGCTGAGCCCCTATCTGCAGCTGGCGTGCGCTGGGGCGCTGATGTTCTCCACCGGAAATCTGGCCTCCAACCTCACCGTAGGCTCAGCACAGATGTACTGGTACGCATTGCTGCTGCTCTACACGGGGTTGTTCCTATCCGTGTGCTGCTGGATGTTCGTCGCGGTCCGTATGGCGGAGCACCATGGCGCGCACATCCGAGTGAGCATCAGGGTGTGGCGGGATCTGCCCGCCGCAGCCCTGGGCCTGTTCTGGCTGAGCGCCGTCACCAACCCCTGGCACGGCCTGTTTCTAACGCCGGTGCCGGGCGAGCGCAGCATCTACGGCCCACTGTGGTACGGCGGAGCGCTCACGTCATGGCTGATCGTTGCGTTCACCGTGATCTTCTGCAGCTACCGAGCCATCCGCGCCAACTACAGCGACGATCGATGGCAAATGGCCGTTTGCGCATGCGCAATGGCGACGCCGACATTGCTCAATCTCACCTACACGGCATCGGCAACCCCCCCCGACTACGACCCCACAATCGTAGGCTTCGCCATCGTCACATCGCTATTCGTGCTCGCCGTGTATCGGGGTCAGATCTACGGGGCAACCGGGCTGCGGCTGGAAGATGCCATCGAAAACGACTCGCGGCCCGGCATCCTGGTGGATCAACACATGCGCATGATTCACACCAATCAGGCAGCGCGAGAGCTGTTTGACATACCGCAGAACCGCCAACTGGTTTTACCGCTGCTCGCGCGCGGCCTGCTCGACCGGTTTGGTGAACCAGCGCACGAGCAGGACCTGTTGAGCTCCGAGGCCGTGTTCAGGCTGCGCAGCGATCCCGACTCCTGGCTCAGCATCGAACGACGGCCTATCCGCCTTGGCAGACACGATGTGGGCAGCGCCTTGTTCGTGCGCGACGAAAGTGCCCGGGTACGGGTGGACGAAGCGCTGCAAGAGGCCAGGAAGTTCGAAAGCCTTGGGCTCATCGCCGGCGGCATCGCGCACGACTTCAACAACCTCCTGGTGAGCGTCATCGGCAACGCAGAGCTCGCCCAACTCAAGGTCTATGACGACCCGGCCGCGGCGCACGAATTGCTCGAACGCATCTCGCAAGCCGGTCAACGTGGGGCCGATCTCGCAAAGCAGCTGCTCACCTACGCCGGCAAGGCCAACATCGAACCTACCCCAGTACACCTCAACGACACGGTCACAGAGCTTGCGCGCATGCTGCGCAGCTCCATGCGCAGCGAGGTTGCCTTGCAGCTCGAACTCGACCCGGAAGAACCGGTCGCTCAGGCCGATTCCAGCCAGGTTACCCAGGTGCTGCTCAACCTCATCGTCAACGCCGAGGAAGCGCTCGCTGCAAACGGTGGCGCGGTGACGGTGAGCACGGGCAGCGTTCGCCTCAACCAGGCAGATCTTGCCGATCGCATGTTCCGCGACGGCGCCGTGCCAGGCGACTACGTGACGCTTACGGTGTCAGACAACGGGCCTGGGGTGGACGACGCAACGCTCGTAAAGATGTTCGACCCATTCTTCTCCACCAAATCGGTGGGACGCGGGCTGGGGCTCGCCGCCACACTGGGCACGCTACGCAGCCACCGGGGTGCCCTGGACGTCGAAACAAGCCCCGGCGCGGGCACCAGTATCACCGCCTACCTGCCGGCGAACCGCACGTGCCGACGGGAAGCCTCTGGCACGCCCCAGCTTACCGGCGAATTCTCCCGCAAATCGGTTCTCGTGATCGATGATGATCAGGCGGTACGCCGGGTGCATCGCCAGATGCTCGAGAGTCTTGGTTTCGACGTACAGGAGGCGCCCAACGGTCAGGAAGCGCTGCAAACCCCAGTTGAAGTGGACCTGGTGCTGGTGGATCAGACGATGCCGGGAATGTCGGGCTCCGCTGTCGCCAGAAAACTCCGAGCGGAGCGGCCAGACCTGCCGATTGTGCTGGTGAGCGGCTACTCCGAGACCTTTCTCGACAACCTTCCTGAAGGTACGCGCTTCCTGCGCAAGCCCTTCACGACGCAGAACCTGGCGTATGCCGTGCAGGAAGCCATCGGCGCGCAAAGCTAGCGGCAGCCGCCGCAGCCTGCCGGTAGACGTCCGGATGCCCAGGCTCCTGGTCCCGCTTGCGTACGTTGAAACCGTGATCCGCCGACGGCAGCCAGCAGAGCTCGGCATCAGATAGGTTGGACACGCACTGCTGCATAAGCGCGCTGTCCGCAAGGTCGTCCCGCGTGCCGCTGAGGAACAGTTGCGGGAGCCCGATGTCCGGCAGATGCGCAGCACGCTCCACTGCAGGTTTTCTGGCGGGATGCAGTGGAAACGAGCAGTAGATGAGCCCAAACGCGTTGCCTGGCGCTTCCGCCGCCAGGTGCGACGCCATCCGCCCGCCGAAGCTGTGCCCTCCGAGCAGCAACGGTAGACCGGTGAGCTGCGTGGCGCGGTCCGCTGCCAGCCGAATGCTCTCTACCGCCACCGAACGCGCGTCAACCCGGCGTTTCCCTGCCTGCATGTAGGGGAAATTGAAACGAAAGGTTGCCATGCTTCGTGCGGCAAACGAGTCCGCAAGGCGTTGCATGTGCGCATGGCTATACCCCGCACCAGCACCGTGGGCGAGCACGAGCACGCAGAAAGCTTCCGAAGGCAGGGAGAGCGCCGCGTCGACGCTCCCCGTTGGCAGATCGAGCGTTATACCAGTTCGTCTACGGTGTTGATGATCTTGCCGACCAGGCCGTATTCGCGGGACTCCTCGGCGCTCATCCAGAAATCGCGATCGGTGTCTGCCGCCACACGCTCCAGCGGCTGCCCGGTGCGTTC
>JAUILW010000343.1 GCA_030432795.1 Gammaproteobacteria bacterium | reverse complement strand
ACCCATAACGCCGAAGAAGTGAAGATCAAATACGCTTGCGCGCTTGCGCAATTGGCTGGTCCGGACGAGCGCATCAAGGTGCCGGGGGTAGGTGACAAGCCGGCGAAAGAACTTTCCCGCCAGGCACTGGCGGAAGTGGTTGAGCCCCGGTACGATGAGCTGTTCACGCTCATCCAAGCTGAGCTGCGTCGCAGCGGCTACGAAGATATCATCGCCGCGGGCATCGTCCTGACGGGGGGCGCTGCCAAGATGGAAGGAGTTGTGGAGCTGGCGGAAGAAATCTTCCACATGCCAGTGAGCCTTGGCTCACCAAAAGCCGTGAGGGGACTTAAGGACATCGTGCGCAACCCAATCTACGCCACCGGCGTGGGTTTGTTGCAGTACGGATTAGAACGAGAAGAAGAACATGCGGGGCGCGGAAGGCGCCGCGGAGGGAGGACATTCAACAAACTGAAGAAATGGTTGGGGGACAACTTTTGATTTCAGGAGACGTGAATGTTCGAGTTGGTAGATAGCGCACCGCAAAATGCGGTGATCAAAGTCGTCGGGGTGGGCGGCGGCGGCGGAAACGCCATCGCCCACATGATGGCGAAGAACGTCGAGGGTGTAGAGTTCGTCGCCGCGAACACCGACGCCCAGGCACTTCAGAATCTGGAAGCCAGGACCATCCTGCAGATTGGCAGCACCATGACCAAAGGTCTCGGTGCGGGCGCCAACCCGGAGGTGGGTCGACAGGCCGCCATGGAAGACCGTGATCGCATCGCCGAGGTGCTGTCTGGCGCGGACATGGTATTCATCACCGCTGGCATGGGCGGCGGCACCGGTACGGGTGCAGCACCCATCGTCGCTGAGGTTGCCAAGGAGCTCGGCATTCTCACGGTTGCAGTGGTCACTCGGCCGTTTCGTTTCGAGAAGCGGGACAAGGTCGCCGAGCGAGGTGTAGAGCAGCTGCAGCATATTGTGGATTCGCTGATCACCATTCCGAATGAAAAGCTGCTGGCTGTGCTCGGCGAGCGCACCAGCATGCTGGATGCGTTCAGCGCCGCGAACGATGTGTTGCTGGGTGCTGTGCAGGGCATTGCGGATCTCATCATTCGCCCAGGCCTGATCAACGTCGACTTCGCAGACGTTCGCACCGTGATGGCCGAAATGGGCATGGCGATGATGGGTACTGGCCGCGCTTCTGGTGAGAACCGCGCACGGGACGCAGCTGAATCCGCCATCCGCAGCCCGCTGCTGGAAGATGTGGATCTGCACGGCGCACGCGGCATTCTCGTGAATGTTACTGCGGGACCCGATCTCGGTATCGGCGAGTTTGCTGATGTGGGCAACATCATCGAGGAGTTCTCTTCCGAGAATGCAACGGTAGTGGTTGGAACGGTCATTGACCCGAACATCGGCGACGAGCTGAAGGTGACGGTGGTGGCCACCGGCCTTGGTGAGGTGGTGGTGCCGAACATCGTCGTGGACAACACCACGAAGGGTGACGAGGCGTCGACGTTGACGGGACAGCCGGACTACTCGAGCCTCGACCGACCGGCATACGCACGGCACAGATCGGCGGTTGCGCGCGACAACCTTGCTGAGGATCGTGAAGCCTTCGACCGGCCGGACGACAACATGGAATATCTCGATATTCCCGCGTTTCTGCGAAGGCAGGCGGACTGAGTAACATTTTAGTAACACTTTAGGTCTGCCGAGAAATACCCCGGCCGGTCCGCATTGCTAGTATCTCGCGCCCTGACGTACCGCAGGGCGCGAAGCGCACGTCTCCTGGCGCTACTGCATGTGGGCACGGCCGGCGGTTCTTTCAGGATGTAGTGACCAGGAAGCAGCGACCAGGAAGCAGCGATGCCTGCTGACAATCCCTGAGAGCTGTCGGGCAGATTAAAAGAACAACGGAACAGCGGCCCATGACTCGCCCGCTTCTGCAGCGAACCCTCAACAATCCCATCCGCGCCACAGGCGTGGGCCTGCATACCGGCGAGAAGGTGCTTCTCTCCCTTCGGCCTGCACCGGTTAACAGCGGAATCACCTTCGTGCGTACCGATCAGCATCCGAACCGGGCGGTACACATCAAGGCGCACCCTGAGAACGTCAGCCAGACCACGCTTGCGACGACGCTTGCTTCGGGGGACGTTTCGATATCTACGGTTGAGCATCTCATGAGCGCCTTTGCGGGGCTCGGCATCGACAATGCGGTGGTGGAAGTCGATGCGCCGGAGCTGCCGATCATGGATGGCAGTGCTGCACCATTCGTATTTCTGCTCCAGTCGGCAGGCATCGAAGAGCAGAGCGAAGCCAAAAAGTTTCTACGCATCAAGCGGGCTGTTACCGTACGGGACGGCGATGTGGCGGCGTCGCTTTCGCCCTACGATGGTTTCCGCCTCGACTACACGCTGCTCTACGACCACCCCGTGATGTCCCGTCATGCGGCCGGCGCGCGGGTGGAGTTCTCCACGGTAGCCTACGTCAAGGAAGTCTCGCGGGCGCGCACCTTTGGCTTTCTCAACGAGTACGAGGCGTTGCGTGCGCGCAACCTGGCCCGTGGCGGCAGCCTGGCCAACGCTGTCGTGGTGGACGATTACCGTATTCTCAACGAGGAAGGCCTGCGCCTGTCTGATGAGTTTGCCAAGCACAAGATTCTCGACGCGATCGGGGACCTGTACCTGCTGGGCTACCCGATCATTGGTGCGTTTCAGGGGGTGCGGTCTGGCCATGCCACCAACAACGCGTTACTACGCAAGTTGCTGGCGTATCCTGATGCCTACGAGATCGTCAGTTTCGACGATGCAACGTGTGCTCCGTTCACATTCGATCAGGCGTTTTCGGCGGCCTGAGCGCGAAGGACATCACGGAATTGCAATCCCACTGGCTTCAGCCTTCCACGACGCGCACGGAAAGACGCTCGATGTTGACGTACTGTGGCAGCGTATGGAGCTGCTCGATGAGCTCCGGACCGAGAAATCGCAACTTTGTGGCGGCAGCGGCGCTGCGGCACGCGACTTTGAGCACCGGCGGCGTGGCGTCAACCACGCGGCAGGATGACTTCAGCCCCTTCGGCAGCAGGGCTCGCAGCTCTGCAGTGCACGCCGATAGGAGCTCCGCCCGCTGGAGGAGGGTTTGCAGTGGCGAAAATCGATGGTGGTCAGAGTCGAGCAGATCAACTATCTTTCGGTTTGCCATACTGTCGGTCGCAGGGTGGCGTCCTATTGCTTCTGGTCGGTGCAACTAAGCATGCCGGTAAGCACGCGAAAAATCCTTTCGAAAATGATCGAAGAACGGCAATAGAACAAGAGCAACTGGCATCGTGAAGCTTCTCCTGATCAGACAACGAGGCGTGAACCCGGTTTTGCAGGTGCACGCCGGGTACCTTTGCGCAGCCGCGTTTGCGCTGGTTCTCGCCTTCGGTGCCGGCGCATACGGACTCCTGCAGAGCCAATCGGCCTCCCGGGTGGATGATCGACTGGTGGCCGCGTGGCGTGCTCAGGTTGCCGCCCAGGAAGCCCAGTTGCGCAATATTCGTGATCGCTCGCAGGCGGAAAGCGAAGCGCTCGGCCGTCAGCTGGCGCAGGTACAGGCTCGTTTGATGCGCATGGAGGCCCTCGGTCAGCGGGTCGTTGCCGTGGCGGACCTCGACGAGGGTGAATTCAGCTTTGACGAACCAGCCGCATTGGGTGGCCCCACGGCAAAACGCAGCGAAACCCTGCGGCTGATGGATCTCGAACGCAGCTTTGCTGAGCTGAGCGAGCGTCTGCGGGGTCGGGAAACCGAGCTCGATATCCTCGAGAGCCTGCTGGCCGACGAGGAGTATCGCGACGCAGTGGCGCTGGAAGGCCGGCCGGTGAAGTGGGGCTGGTTGTCATCGCCCTACGGCTATCGGGTTGATCCGATCACCGGTAAGCGCGCCTGGCATGCTGGGGTGGATTTCGCCGGCAAGGCAAACTCCGAGGTAATCGCCGTCGCAAGCGGCGTCGTGACTTTCGCAGGCGAGCGTCAGGGCTACGGCAAGGTAGTGGAAATCAGCCATGGTCAGGGCCTGCTTACACGCTACGGGCATCATGCGTCGCTGTTGGTAGAAACCGGTCAGATCGTCAAACGCGGTGACGTCATCGGTACCATGGGATCCACCGGCCGCTCCACCGGCCCGCACGTGCATTTCGAGGTGGAGCACCTTGGACGCGCGGTTAATCCTGTCAAATATCTCAAGCGCGCGTCCTGATCGCC
>JAUILW010000342.1 GCA_030432795.1 Gammaproteobacteria bacterium | reverse complement strand
GCCAGTGACTCCGCATTGTTCGGGTGCGTCATCATGCTGCGGTCGATGCGCGCGCAGATGTAGTGCAGCGTTGGACGTACGGCTTCGAGGAGTTCGAATCGGGTGAGGTAGTTCGTGCGCACACGGGAGAGCTCAGGGCTCGCCTTGAGCAGGCGTGCCGCAGTTTCTCCTGTGTTGGCCATGGGCAGATCCGCTACCCACTCCTGGAGCGCTGCGGCACTGGCGTCGCAGAACGAGAGGTGGCTGAGGTCCGCTTCAGGCGCGACGAGCAGGTGCACGGGGGTTTTCGCGTCGTCCATTGCGGACGACATTATAGAGCTTCGGCGCCTTCTGTCGCCCAGTAAATAGGGCGTTTGCCCCGGTCTCCCGGAATCTCCCTTACGAGCTGCGGCACGAGGTAGCCTGGAAGCCGCGCATGCAGTGCGGCCATGAGTGCTGCGGCCTTTTCCTGGGGCACATCGAAGTGGTGGGTGCCGGTCACCCGGTCCGGCATGTGCAGGTAGTAGGGCAGCACGCCCTGTTCGAACAGCCCTTCGCAGAGGTTTGCCAGCGCCTCCACATCGTCATTCACACCCTGCAGCAGCACAGCCTGATTCAGCAGGGTGGCGCCTGCGCCCGCCAGGCAGGCGAACGCCCGCTGGGTTGCAGCGTCAAGCTCATTGGCGTGGTTGACGTGTACCACCAGCACGGTTCGCGCCTGCAACGTGCGGAGTGTGTCCAGGAAAGCACCGGTGACCCGCTCAGGGATGACGACTGGCAGCCGCGTGTGGATACGGATGCGGCGAATGTGCGGGATGGCGTCCAGCCGTTGCAGCAGGCGCTCGAGCGTCCGGTCGTCGGCAACCAGCGGGTCGCCGCCCGAGAGAATGACTTCCTCCAGACTCGTGTCCGCTGCGATGAGCGACAGTGCCTGATCGTGATTGGCGGGTCCGTGTTCTTCGTAGGGGAAGTGCCTGCGAAAGCAGTAGCGGCAGTGCACCGCGCACGCCGGTGTGGTGATCAGCAGGCAACGGCCGTTGTACTTCTGCAGCAGGCCTGGCGCGCGCAGTGCGTTACCCTCATCCAGCGCATCCGTCACGTACCCTGGCATCGCGTCGCGCTCGCGCATCTGCGGTAGTACCTGCAGAAGCAGGGGGTCTGCGGTATCCCCCGGCCGGATGCGTGACAGATACGGAGCCGGCACACGTACGGGAAAAGTCGGCTCGACGTCCGCACTGCCGGAAGGTAGCTGCAGGTAGGCGAGCAGATCCGCCGTGGTGCGCACGGATTCACGCAGCAAAGTCTTCCATCGTGCAGGCTCCCAAGGGGCTTGAAACGCGGGTATGATGCGCGGCTTTCTCACAGGCGGGACGTCAGGCATGGCGAGCTATTCTACCAACGAATTCAAGAGCGGATTGAAAGTACTGCTGGAGGGGGAGCCCTGCAGCATCCTCGAAAACGAGTTCGTTAAGCCCGGCAAAGGACAGGCCTTCAACCGCGTGAAGTTGCGCAACCTGAAAACCGGCCGTGTGTGGGAGCGCACCTTCAAATCCGGCGACAGTCTGGAAGGCGCCGATGTGCTCGAAATCGACATGGAGTTTCTCTACAGCGACGGCGAGTTCTATCATTTCATGAAGACCGACGGCAGTTTTGAGCAGGTACAGGCGACGGTGGCCGTGGTCGGAGACACAAAAGACTGGATGAAAGAGCAGGAAGTGTTTCTGCTCACGCTGTGGAATGACGACCCCATCGCCATCAGCGCGCCGAACTTTGTCGAACTGGAAGTGACCGAAACCGATCCGGGCCTGAAAGGCGACACCGCTCAGGGCGCTACCAAGCCAGCAACGGTGTCCACCGGCGCCATCGTGCGTGTACCTCTGTTCGTCAATCGCGGCGACGTGCTGAAGATCGACACACGTACCGGCGAATACGTCAGCCGCGTGTGATTCGCGCCAGGGCGGAGGTGCTTGCCACCATCCGCACATTTTTCGCTGCCCGCGGCGTGCTGGAGGTGGCCACCCCGGTCCTCGCGCCGTGTACCGTCACCGAACCGCACATCGACTCCATCGCGGTGCCAGGCTACGGCTACCTGCAGACTTCGCCTGAGTATCAGATGAAACGCCTGCTGGCGGAGGGTGCCGGTGACATGTACCAGCTCGGGCCTGTGTTTCGCAGCGGTGAGTTCGGCCGGCTGCACAACCCGGAGTTCCTCATGCTCGAGTGGTACCGGCTGGGCTGGAACGACGCCATGCTGATGGCCGAGGTTGCCGACCTGGTGAATGTGGTGCTCGGCGATGCCGATGCCTCGTTCGTGCGCTACGGTGCGCTGGTCGATACGCCGGATGACCTTGCGTACGCTGAGGCCTGCGAGGCGTTGTCCGGGCGCTGGTTCGTTACCCATTTCCCAAGATCTCAGGCGTCTCTCGCCCGCCTGCATGACGATGGCGAGACAGCGGCGCGGTTTGAGCTGGTGATCGATGGTGTGGAGATCGCCAACGGCTACCACGAGCTCGCCGATGCGGCGGAGCTGGCGGCAAGATTCGATGCGGACAATGCGCAGCGGGCCGGTCTCGGCAAGCCGAAGATGGAAATCGATCAGCCGTTTCTCGCTGCCATGCGTGCAGGTATGCCTGAATGTGCGGGCGTTGCGCTTGGTGTTGATCGTCTTGTCATGCTGAAAGCTGGTTGCGCAAGCCTCGATGAGGTCATTCCGTTTCGCTGAACGTGCCCAGCGCCCGACCCATGCGTACCTTCGTGCCTGGCTGGAGGTCATCGCTGAGCACAGCGCGGCCCTGCTCGAAGCAAAGGATGACGGTTGAGCCGAGTAGAAAGCGACCCATCTCCGCCCCGCGAGCGAGTTCCAAATCGTGCTCGCGAACCTCGTGGCGCAGGTACGGCGACGCCGGACCTTCCCAGACGGTTTCGATGCTGGCGACAATCATGGCCCCCACCATGATCGACAGCACCCGGCCATAGGGCGTGTCGAACTCACACACCAGACGTTCATTGCGCGCAAACAACCCCGGCACCTCGGCCTCGGTGTGGCTGTTCACAGAGTACAGGGCACCCGGCACGGCGATGGAGCGAAGCAACCGTCCACCCACCGGCATGTGCACGCGGTGGTAGTCGCTGGGTGCAAGATAGATGGTGATGAAGCTGCCGCCTTCGAAGCCGCGGCCCGCGGCTTGCGCCGCCAGCGTATCGAAGCGATAGCGGATGCCTTTTGCCTGCAGCACCTGGCCGTCTTCAATGCGCCCCAGCTGGCTCACCGCGCCGTCTGCCGGGCAGAGGATCGTCTGCTCGCCCGCGGCCAGCGGCCGGGCGTCGTCCTTCAGCTCGCGGGTGAAGAAATCGTTGAACGAACGATAGTCGTCCAGGTTGCTGCGCGCCGCCTCAGCCATGTTCACCTTGTAGGCGCTGGCGAACGCGCGCACGAAGGGCGTCTTTATCAGGTGGTTCTCGCTGGCCGCCAGGCTGCCGACAAAACGCGATAGCGCGTGTTGCGGCAGCAGCCGCTGCAGGGCGACGAACGCGCTCATGTCTGCACCGGCAGATCGTCGCGGTTGCCCCATTCCGACCACGAACCGTGGTATGCGCGGATGCGGGGAAAACCAAGCAACCGCGCGGCCATATAGGACAGGCCACTGCGGTGGTGGCTCTGACAATGGGTGATCACCTGTTTGTCCGGGGTGACACCGTGCGCTGCCAGAAACTGCGCAAGGTCGCTGATGAGGCGCGTTGCGTTGGCGTTGTCCTGCAGCAGGAGCCAGTCCGTATTGATCGCGCCCGGTATGTGTCCGGCGCGTGCGGAACCTGAGCGAAGCCCGGCATATTCCTCTCGTGAGCGTACGTCCCAGATCACGGTGTCGGGGTCCTCAATTGCCTGCAACAGGTCCTCGATCTCGGCGATTGGTTCCTGCCGGATGTGTACCTGCACGGCGCCGCCGGCGGCGCCGCTGTCCGGACCCGCGACCAACGGCAGACCCTCGGCGTGCCAGGCATGCAGGCCGCCGTTGAGGTACGTCCAGCGTGTGTGGCCGATGACGTCCAGCGTCCACGCCATGCGCCCGGCCCAGCCGCCGCCCTCATCGTCGTACACGACGATTTCGGCATCTGGCCGGTAGCCGATCCGGCTGAGCAACGCCTCGATCTGTGCAGGCTCCGGTAGGCGGCCACTGGCCGGCGGGATACCGCAGACTAACTCGGCAGGCGTGACGAGCCGCGCGCCGTCGATGTGCGCGGCAGCGTAGTGGTCGG